>CAVHGQ010000030.1:0-2809 GCA_963635335.1 Candidatus Melainabacteria bacterium
TACAGTGCGGCTTTGATGCCGGCCATCAGCTCGCTGTACTCCTCGAACGCAGGGATGGTGGGGTTGTCGGCCTTGATGGAATCGGTGCTCTTGAACAGGAAGCCCGCCTTGCTGGCCTTGATCATGCCCAGGTCGTTGAAGCTGTCGCCTGCGGCGATGGTGTCCAAGCCTGCCTGCTGCAGGGCGCGCACCGTGGTGAGCTTCGTCTGCTCGCAGCGCATCTTGAAGCCGGTTACCTCGCCCGATTCGGCCACCACAAGCTCGTTGCAGAACAGCGTGGGCCAGCCCAGCTTCTTCATAAGGGGCTGGGCGAACTGGGTGAAGGTGTCGCTGATGATGATCACCTGCGTAAGGCTGCGCAGCTCGTCCAGGAATTCCTTGGCGCCGGGCATCGGGTCGATGGTGGCGATCACGTCCTGGATCTCCTTCAACCCAAGGCCGTGCTTGCGCAGGATGGCAAGGCGGTACTCCATCAGCTTGTCGTAATCGGGCTCGTCGCGCGTGGTCTTCTTCAGCTCGGGGATGCCGGAAGCTTCCGCGAAGGCAATCCAGATCTCCGGTACCAGCACGCCCTCAAGGTCTAGGCAAACTACGTTCATGGGTTCCTGCTTCCTGCGCATTCGCGCGAATTTCCGTTGTTCGACACAGCAAGCATAGCCGAAAACCTGTTGCAGCTTTTTGTCGGCACGTGCGCACGCGCGCACAAAGGGGCGAATGGGTGTTTCGGAACCAGCGCCCCAAATAGATAGAGGCGGGCGGCTGAATCGCCGAAGGAGCCGTGCGCGAGATGCGCCTTGGGGAGGGCGCGGCGGGCGAGCAGCCCATCGCCCCGCGGCCGCAGCCGATGCGAAGACGCGCTCCGGGCGAGCGCTGCCGCCCAACCTGTTCGCCGGCGAACGGTTCATCTGCAATAGTGAACGTGTTCTCATTCTTCGCATCGCCCCCTTTGTTCCCCAGATTCACCCGCTGGGCGGAAAGCGAAGGGTTGCCAAAAACTAACTTCTAGTATGAATCCCGTTCAATTTGTCTCGCTGGAAAAGCGGTTTGTTCCCTATCTGAAAGAGAGAAGCTTATGTTCCAAGCAGTGGTCGATCCCGTCGCAGGCAGCCTTGGGCTGTCGGCGCTGGTGGCCTGTATCCCGCTCGCGGCATTCTTCATCATGCTCGTGGGCGTGAAGGCGAAGGCCCATGTGTCGGCGTTCGTTGCCCTCATCATCTCGCTCCTGGTGGCGATCTTCGCCTTCGGCATGCCGGTGCATCTGGCCGGCCTTTCCGCCTTGCAGGGCGCGTGCTACGGCGCGTTCCCCATCGTGTTCATCATCATCATGGCGGTGTGGTTCTACGAGGTAACGGTTGCTTCCGGCCGTGCCGAGGACCTGAAGAAGCTCTTCGACATCGTCGGCGGCGGCGACATCCGCATCCAGGCCATCCTGGTTGCCTTCTGCTTCGGCGGTCTGCTTGAGGCCCTTGCCGGCTTCGGCGCCCCCATCGCCATCACGGCAACGATGATCCTGGCCTTGGGTGTTAAGCCGAAGAAGGCCGCGCTCGCCGTTCTTATCGCGAACACCGCTCCGGTTGCCTACGGCGCTGCTGCTATCCCGATCACCACTGCTGGCAACATGGTTGCCGGTGGCGATGCCACGGTAGCGCTTTCCACCGCCCAGCACGTAGCCGGCATCGTCGGTTACCAGGCACCGCTGTTCGCCCTGGTTGTTCCGCTGTTGGTCCTGATCATCCTTGACGGCAAGAAGGGCCTGCGCGACTGCTGGGCTCAGGCACTGTTCATCGGCGCTGCCTTCGCTGTTACCCAGTGGTGGTGCTCCAACCACTTCGCCTACGAGCTTACCGACGTTATCGCATCGCTCGTTTCCCTTGGCCTGAGCGTTATCTTCCTGCGCTTCGTGAAGCCGAAGAACGTGAACGAGGCTCGCGAGCGCTTCGGCATGGCTCCCATCGCCGAAGGCTCCCAGACCCAGCTGGCCCCCGTTCGCGCATGGATGGCCCTGGTTCCCTACATCATCGTTGTGGTCGTGTTCGCTATCTGCAAGCTGGGCATCCCCACGCTGCTCTCCAGCACCGACATCAAGATCCCGTTCCCCGGCCTGGCAGGCAACCTGCTTTCCGCCGCTGGCAAGGACCCGGGCACCACGTTCAACCTGAACCTGCTGTCCAACCCCGGCACGATGCTGTTCATCGCCGCGTTCCTTACCACGCTGGTGTACATGATCTTCAACGAGAAGGGCACCTACCGCCTTACCATCGCAAGCTCCTTCAAGCAGCTTGGCCTTACGTTCTATAACATGCGCTTCTCCTCGCTCACCATCGTGTGCGTGCTCGGCCTGGCATATGTGATGAACTTCTCCGGCCAGACCATCTCCATCGGCCAGTTCCTGGCCCACACCGGCTCGCTGTTCGCCGTTCTTTCCCCGGTGCTTGGCTGGGTTGGCACGGCGGTTACCGGCTCCGACACCTCCGCGAACGCGCTGTTCTCCAGCCTGCAGTACGAGGCTGCCCAGTCCAACGCTTCCTTGGCTAGCGTTACCCCCGACCTGTTCTTGGCGGCTAACACCATGGGCGGCGTTATCGGCAAGATGATCAGCCCGCAGTCGCTGGCTATCGCGGCCGTTACCACCGGCGAGCACGAGAGCAACCTGTTCAAGAGCGTTATCCCGTGGTCCATCGGCATGCTGGCGGTGCTCTGCTGCCTGGTATTCCTGCAATCCGGCGTGCTTTCCTTCATCCTTCCGTAGGGAAGGGCTGCATAAGCCGAACATACCTTGCACGAAAGGAGCCCTTCGGGGCTCCTTTTT
>CAVHGQ010000030.1:3594-5435 GCA_963635335.1 Candidatus Melainabacteria bacterium
TGGCAGTGGTGCTGATCGTGCTGCTGCTGGTGGTGCAGGCCTACGCCGACCTTTCGCTGCCGCGCTACACGTCCGACCTGGTTGATGTGGGCATCCAGCAGGGCGGCATCGACGACGCGTCTCCCTCCCAGATGCGCGCGGAAACGTTCGGCTACGTGTGCATGCTGGCCTCTGAGGGCGACGAGCAGCTGATAAAGAACTCGTACGCCGAAAACGAAGACGGCACGTACTCCCTCATGGAAGCGGGCGAAGGCAATCGCGAGGCGCTTGACTCGGCCATGGCCTTGCCGCTGGTCATCGTGTCGTTTGCCGGCCAGATCGCGCAATCTGCGCAGGTCGATTCCGCAGCACAGGGCTTCGATCTCGAATCGCTGTATGCGGCCTACCAGGCCGGCCAGGTCTCGAAGGCACAGGTTGGGCAGATGGTGGCGCAGGCGAAGGAATCGTTCGGCGCCATCAGCGATTCCTTGGTTGAACAGCAGGCCATCAGCGCCGTGAAGGCGGAATACGAGCAGCTGGGCATGGATATGGGTGCCATCCAGCTGGGCTACCTGGGCACCGTCGGCGTGAAGATGCTGGGCGTCACTGCCCTGATGGTGGTGGCGTCGGTGCTGGTGGGGCTTATCGCCTCGCGCACGGCTGCCGGCATCGCCGCGAAGCTTCGCGAGCGGCTGTTCGCGCGAGTGGTGTCGTTCTCCGATGCCGAGATCCAGTCGTTCTCGGCGGCATCGCTCATCACGCGCGGCACGAACGACATCACGCAGATCCAGACGGTGCTGGTCATGCTCCTTCGCATGGTGCTGTACTCGCCCATCCTGGCGATTGGCGGCATCATCATGGTTTCGCAGACCAATGCCTCCATGAGCTGGGTAATCGTGCTCGCGGTGGTGGTTATCGCCATCGTCATCTGCATCCTTATGGCGCTTGCCTTGCCGAAGTTCAAGATGATGCAGAAGCTCATCGACCGGGTGAACCTGGTTGCGCGCGAGATGCTCTCGGGCTTGCAGGTGGTACGCGCCTTCGGCCGTCAGGACTATGAGGAGGCGCGCTTCGACGAGGCAAGCCGTGCCCTGTACAAGACGCAGCTGTTCACCAACCGCACCATGACGTTCATGATGCCGGCCATGATGCTGGTGATGAACGCCACCTCGGTGCTCATCGTGTGGGTGGGCGGCCATTCCATCGATGCCGGCACCATGCAGACGGGCGACATGATCGCCTTCATCACGTATGCCATGGTCATCGTCATGTCGTTCTTGATGATCGGCATGATCGCCATCATGCTGCCGCGCGCCGACGTTTCCGCGCAGCGCGTGAACGAGGTGTTGGGAACGGAAAGCTCTATCAAGGATCCGACGAAGTCGCAGATCGGCCGCATCGACGGCAATGCCGCGGGGCTTCCGGTGCAGTTCGATAGGGTGACGTTCGCCTACAACGAGGGCAGCGAGCCAGTTCTGCGCGACATCAGTTTCACGGCACCGCCGGGCAAGACCACGGCCATCATCGGCGCCACCGGTTCGGGCAAGACCACCATGCTCAAGCTCATCGAGCGCTTCTACGACACAAGCCAGGGCACGGTGCTCGTTGGCGGCGTGGACGTGCGGGAGCTTTCCCAGCACGACCTGCGCCATTTGATCGGGTACGTTCCGCAGAAGGCGTTCCTGTTCTCGGGCACCATCGCCGACACCGTTTCCTATGGCGCCAAGGGCGCGGGCGAAGAAGAGCTTCGCCATGCGGCCGATATCGCCCAGGCCACCGAGTTCATCGAGTCGAAGGAAGAGGGCTTCGATGCGGCGCTTTCGCAGGGCGGCACCAACGTTTCGGGCGGGCAGCGCCAGCGT
>CAVHGQ010000030.1:5882-12675 GCA_963635335.1 Candidatus Melainabacteria bacterium
GCTTCATGGGCGGCTACAAAGTGGCCCTCGTTGTGGTGGTCGTGTTCGCCCTGGGCTCCACCATCTTCAACATCATCGGCCCGAAGGTGCTTTCCACCGCCACCACCGAGCTGTTCAACGGCATTACCGCCAAGATCGCCGGCACGGGCGGCATCGACTTCGATGCGGTGGGCGCGATCCTTGTCGCCACGCTGCTGCTGTACGGTATTTCGGCCGTGTGCTCGTTCGCGCAGGGCTGGATCATGACGCGCGTGGTGCAGGGCACCTGCTTCGAGCTGCGCCGCCGCATCGCCGCCAAGATCGACGCGCTGCCAGTGGGCTACTTCGAGAAGACCAGCACCGGCGATGTGCTCTCGCGCATCACCAACGACGTGGACACGCTGGGCATGAACCTGAACACCAGCGTAACGCAGCTGATCACGGGCGTGGCAACGGTGCTGGGCGTGCTGGTTATGATGCTCTCCATCAGCCCGCTCATGACGCTGGTGGCGCTGGTGGTGATCCCGCTTTCGCTGTTGGTGGTCTCGGTGGTGGTGAAGCGCAGCCAGAAGTACTTCCGCATGCAGCAGAACCGCCTGGGCGTGATAAACGGCCAGGTAGAGGAAACCTTCTCGGGGCATGCGGTGGTGCGCGCCTTCGGCAAGGAAGACGAGGTGGTGGAAAAGTTCCGCCGCACCAACGAAGAGCTTCGCGAATCGGCATGGAAGTCGCAGTTCCTCTCCGGCCTGCTCATGCCCATCATGACGTTTGTGAGCAACCTGGGGTATGTGGTTGTGGGTGTGCTCGGCGCGCTGTTCGCCATCCAGGGGCGCATCACCGTGGGCGATATCCAGGCCTTCATCCAGTACATGAAGAACTTCACCCAGCCCTTGACGCAGCTTGCCCAGATCTCGAACGTGCTGCAGCAGATGGCCGCGGCCGCCGAGCGCGTGTTCGAGTTCTTGGACGCCCCTGAGGAAGAAGACGAGCCAGCGCGCATCACCTCGGGCGAGGTGGACGGCAGCGTCGAGTTCGACCGGGTGTGCTTCAGCTACGAGGCGGGCAAGCCGGTTATCACCGATTTCTCTGCGAAGGTAAGCCCGGGGCAGACCGTGGCCATCGTCGGTCCCACCGGCGCTGGAAAGACCACTATGGTGAAGCTGCTCATGCGCTTCTACGACGTTGATTCCGGCGCCATCCGCATCGGCGGGTACGACGTGCGCGAGTTCGACCGCGACGACCTTCGCTCGCTGGTGGGCATGGTGCTGCAGGATACCTGGCTGTTCAAGGGAACCATCCGCGAGAACATCCGCTACGGCAAGCTCGACGCCACCGATGAAGAGGTTGAGGCAGCGGCCAAGGCGGCCTTCGCCGACCACTTCATCCGCACGCTGCCCGGTGGCTACGACATGGAGATCAACGAGGATGCCAGCAACATAAGCCAAGGCCAGCGCCAGCTTCTTACCATTGCCCGCGCCATTTTGGCCGACCGGCGCATGCTGGTACTCGACGAGGCGACCAGTTCGGTGGACACGCGCACGGAAGAGCTTATCCAGCGCGCTATGGATCGCCTGATGGAAGGACGCACCTCGTTCGTCATCGCCCACAGGCTCTCCACCATCCGCAACGCCGACCTGATCCTGGTGGTGCAGCACGGCAACATCGTGGAGCAGGGCACGCATGCCGAGCTGCTGGAACGCGGCGGTGCCTACGCCGACCTCTACAACTCCCAGTTCGAGGGCTAGGGCGCCGCGCAGATATAAGGACAACGGCGGCCAGCGGGGGTTCCGCTGGCCGTCGTTGTTAAGAGGCTGTGATGCGCAGGTGGCTTCGCGCTATTTCGCTTTGCCCTGGTTGGCTACGGCGTTGATCTTGGCGTTGATGGCGGCCTCGTCGCCGACGTACTTCTTCTCAAGCACGTTGAAGTCCTTGTCGAAGGTGTACACCAACGGCACGCCCGTGGGGATGTTCACGCCCACGATCTCGTCATCGGAAAGCTTGTCGAACTGCTTCACCAGCGCACGTAGGGAATTGCCGTGCGCAACGATGAGCACGCGCTTGCCGGCGCGCATCTGCGGCTCGATTTCCTCGGTGAAGTAAGGCCAGGCGCGGGCGATGGTGTCCTTCAGGCATTCGGCCAAGGGCATCTCGTCGGCAGGGGCGTTGCGGTAGGGGGCCAAAAGGCGCGGGTTGCGCTCGTCGGTTTCCTCCAGTGCGGGCGGACGCACGTCGAAGCTGCGGCGCCAGATCTTCACCTGGTCCTCGCCGTACTTGGCGGCGGTCTCTGCCTTGTTCAGGCCCTGCAGGGCACCGTAGTGGCGCTCGTTCAGGCGCCAGGTCTTGTTCACGGGCAGCCATTCGCGGTCCATTGCGCCCAGGATATGGTTCAGGGTGTGGATGGCGCGCTTCAGGTACGAGGTGTAGCACACGTCGAAGTCGAAGCCCGCCTCGGCCAGGGCGCGGCCGCCGTCGGTGGCCTCCTTGCGGCCGGTGTCGGAAAGGTCCACGTCCATCCAACCGGTGAAGAGGTTCAACTTGTTCCATTCGCTCTCGCCGTGGCGAACGAGAACGAGCTGCATGGTGTCGCTCATGGTGCTTTCGCTTTCTGCTCGGTTTGTTCGTGGGAAGGCGCCCGTTGCGGCGTTCGCGCGTGAACGTTTGGGCGGGCGCTCAACCATTTAAGTATGACGGTTCGGGCTGCGCGTTGCGGTTTCTTGGGGGAGCGTAGCGTTTCTTTCGTTAGACGGTTGCCAAGGGTTGCGCCCGATTCCGGCGAAATGGCGTCCCGCTGTCCATTGCGCTGTACTGCTGCGGGGCGTTGGCTTGGTAGAATCAGAGAAACATGCGTGTAAGGAGCTGGAGGAGCCAGGTATGAACGAGATCAAATGCCCCCATTGCGGCGAGGTTTTCCAGGTAGACGAACGCGGCTTTGCCGATATTTTGCGGCAGGTTCGCACGGCAGAGTTCAATAAAGAGCTCGCCGAGCGCGAAGAGCTCCTTAAGAACCAGGCGAAAACCGCTATCGAGCTTGCGGTAAGCAAAGCCCAACAGGCAGCAAAGGGTGAAACCTCCCAGCGTGACGCGAAGATCGCCCAGCTCCAGCATCAGGTGGAACAGCTCATGGCCGAGCGCGAGTCGGACAGCCGCGTTTCCGCTGCCCAGCATCAGAAGGAGCTTGCCGATGCCACTGCCCAGCGCGATGCCAAGATCGCCGCATTGCAGCAGCAGGTGGCCTCTCAGGAAAGCGCGTTCAAGCAGCAGATCGAATCGCAGGCCCAGGAGTATTCCCAGAAGCTTTCCGTTGAGCGGGCGGATGCTGCCCGCAAGGCGGCCGAGGAATCGGCCCAGCTCCAGCAGACCATCGCCTCGCAGAAGCAACAGCTGGAATCGCAGGTTGCCCAGTTCGCAGCCCAAAAGCAGCTGGCGGTGTCGGAGGCGCGTGCCGAGGCGGAGCGCCAGCGCGATGAGCTTGCCGCTCAGGTGAAGCTGCAGGAAGCCCAAGCCGCACAGGCTCAGGCCGCCCTGCGCGAGAAGATGGTGAACGAGCTCGCTGCGAAAGACGAGCTCATCAAGTACAAGGACGAGGAAATCGCCCGGGTGAAGGACATGAAGGCCCGCCTTTCCACGAAGATGGTGGGCGAATCGCTTGAGCGGCATTGCGAAACGGAGTTCAACAAGATCCGCGCCACGGCATTCCCGAATGCGTACTTCGAGAAAGACAACGACGTTGCCGACGGCACCAAGGGCGATTTCGTGTTCCGCGAGTGCGACCCCGAAACGGGCGAGGAGATCGTCTCCATCATGTTCGAGATGAAGAACGAGAACGACGAGACGCGCACCAAGCACAAGAACGAGGACTTCTTCGCCAAGCTTGATTCCGACCGCACGAAGAAGAAGTGCGAGTACGCGGTGCTGTGCACCATGCTGGAACCCGAAAGCGAGCTGTACAACGAGGGCATTGTGGACGTGGGTTATCGCTTCGAGAAGATGTACGTTATCCGCCCGCAGTTCTTCATCCCCATCATCTCCATCCTGAGGAACGCCGCGCTAGGCGCCCTGAAGTACAAGACCGAGCTTGCTGAAGTGCGCAACCAGAACATCGACATCACCAATTTCGAGGCCTCGATGGAAGATTTCAAGGACAGGTTCGGCCGCAACTACCGCATTGCCAGCGAGAAGTTCCAAACTGCCATCGCTGAGATAGACAAGACCATCGACCATTTGGAGAAAACCAAGAAGGCCCTGCTCGGAAGCGAGAATCAGCTGCGCTTGGCTAACGATAAGGCGCAGGATCTTTCCATCAAGAAGCTCACGCGCAAGAACCCCACCATGCAAGCCCGCTTCGCCGCCCTAAAAGAAAGCGAAGACGCCTAGCGTTTTTTCGCGGCAAAGCTTTTTTGGTGGGGCATACGAGGCAAAAGAAGTTATGGCGGCACTGCTGAACGTAGGGTTAGACCCTGTCGCCGGGAGCGTCACGAGCGCGAAGGCCACAACCTTAAGCGCTTTGATGCTGGACGCTGTTTCCTTGGCCGGGTGATAGCGATTGGGCTATTGTTCGGCTTTTTCGAAGGGATTAAAGAGGGGAACGCCCAGATAGTCGAAGTCTTTGACATTGCGGGTTACCAGTGTCATGTCGTTGCTTAGGCACGTTGCCGCTATTTCCAGGTCTTCCATTGTGGGCGTGAACCCCTCGCGCTGTGCGCGGTTATGCATTCGTGCGCATACCACCGCTGCTCTTTTGTCGAACGGGATTATGTCTTCGGTGTACAGCCAGATGATGTTCTCGATGGATGTTAGTAGGGCATCCTTGCGTTTGCCATCGTCCATTCGCAACGTGCCGTAGTAGAGCTCCTTTACGGTAACGGAGCTAAGGCGAAGCTCGTTGCTGTTTTCGCATAGCCATTCGACTACGGCATCGTCGGGCTTCGGCTTCATGACTTCCGAGATAACGCAGGTGTCAACCATATAAAGTTTCATGGTTACTCCAAGCGAAAATCGCGTGGGGCATGACGTTCAGGAAGAGAGAACCCTTTGCTTTCGGCCCCCTGCGCTGCGCCTATGAGCATGCCTATCCATCCGGTGCTTGGGCGTACCGCATCGTTGATGATCTTCGAGGCTTCCGCTTGTACCGAGTTGCCGTGTTCGGCGGCTCGTACAGATAGGGAGCGTTTGGTTTCTTCGCTGAGATTCCTGATCAATAAGTCGGGCATAGCAGCCTCCTTAGAACGATAGCTCTGATAGCAATGATAGCATAGCTATCATTGCTATCGATATAGGCTGCAAACTTCCTAAAATGTGAGAAATATCACGTTTTTCCCGGGTAAAATGTGAGAAACATCACATTTTGGGAAGTTGGTGGCTTATGGATCGCGATATCTTTGAACAACTTGATGCTTGGAAGGAATCCACGCATCGTAAGCCCCTTATCTTGAAAGGCGCGCGTCAGGTTGGCAAAACGTGGGCGCTCAAGCAGTTCGGCGCAACAAGGTATGCGAACTGCGCCTATTTCTCTTTAGAAGAAATCGCTCCCGGGGTGCCCAGCGAATTTGCTCAGTTTTTCGAGACAACAAGGGATCCTGCCCGCATCGTCGCCGGGCTTTCGCTTGCAAGCGGACAACCGATAACCCCCGGTGAAACGCTTGTCGTCTTCGACGAGATACAGGATTGCCCCGCTGCAGTTGGTTCCCTCAAATATTTCTGTGAAGAGGCGCCCGAATACCATGTTGCCTGCGCGGGCTCGCTTTTGGGCGTGCGCCTCTCGCGCGAGACCAGTGCCTTCCCCGTGGGCAAGGTCGAGTTCCTGGATATGTACCCGCTCAGCTTCTCGGAATTTCTTCGCGCTGCTGGCTCCGCGAGCCTGGATGCGTATTTGAATGGCATCGACTCGTTCGATGCTATCCCCGACATGTTCAACAATCAGCTGGTAGAGCTGCTGCAGCGCTACTTCGTTGTTGGCGGAATGCCCGAAGCGGTGCTGCGCTGGTCGGAAACTGGATTTACCGCAGACGTGGACAAGGTTCAGTCCGACCTGCTTGATTCCTATGAGCGTGATTTCGCCAAGCATGGGGGCAGGGCCCAGTTTGCCAAGTTGTCGCAAACATGGAATTCGCTGCCCGCCCAGCTCGCTCGCGAGAACAAGAAGTTCGTGTGGGGTTTGGTGCGCGAAGGGGCGCGTGCCCGCGAATACGAAGATGCGGTCGAGTGGCTTGTCGATGCCGGGTTGCTGGAAAAAGTCGTTTTGAACGAGGGGCGGGGGATTCCCCTTTCGGCTTACGATTCCTCTTCTGCCTTCAAGGCGTATTGCTTCGACGTGGGCCTGCTAAGGCGCCTCTCCCGCTTGGATGCTTCGGCGTTTTCCGAGAGCAGCGGTTTGTTCAGGGAGTTCAAGGGCGCGTTTGCCGAGAACTACGTGCTCCAGGCGCTGCTGCCCCAGTTGGATGTGGCTCCGCGTTATTGGACGAACCAGAAGCCGAAGCATGAGGTCGATTTCCTTATCCAGGTTGGCAACACCCTTGTTCCCGTCGAGGTGAAATCAGGCGAGGTGGTTCATTCGGCGAGCTTGCGCTACTTTGCCGAGCGGCATGCCGAAACCACGCCGCTAAGGGTCCGCTTCTCTTTGCGGAACCTGATGCTGAATGAGGGCGTATTGAACATCCCCCTCTATTTGGCTCATAGGGCAGTGCCGCTTATCGAGCGAGCGCTGAAGGTGGGGTAGCTGTTCGGGCGGATTCGTGGGTCGGTAGGCCTTCGGCCGCCGCCCGGCCGCCGCGCTATGTTACAGGTATGAAAACCTTTGGTAACCGGGAATTCATGC
>CAVHGQ010000031.1:0-12405 GCA_963635335.1 Candidatus Melainabacteria bacterium
CTACAAGGCGGAAACCTTCTACGGCCGCACCTCCCGCGTGTTCTTCTCGTAGCAGACGGCGCGCGAGGCCCGGCCGCGACAAAGAGCCGCTCCCGCCAAGCCACATACGCCTACCCCAAATTGCCGGCAGACCCAACCAATCGAAGGCGTCCCAACGGGCGCCTTTTCCCTGCCCGCTTGGTTGCACCGCCACCCCGCAGCCTGGCCAACCACTCCGTCTTCCGCTCCGCACCCTGTCCGTTTCGCCAGCCCGACTCGCCCACAGAATCTCGCAAACCTTTTGGTAACAACGGCGAAACGGCTTTGAAATATCGCCTTCCTACAATCGTTGCGCTACCCCGCAACCAACGAAGAAGGCAACGATGGAAAACGAAGGACTCCCCACCACCCCCGCATCACCGCAAACACCCGACGAGCTTGAAAGGGAGCTCGCGGAAAAGGACGCGCTCATCCGCGAGCTGCGCCGCGAAGTTGCCCAGCTGCACGAGCAGATCAGGGCGCGCAAGGTCATCGAACAGGCAAAATGCCTGCTCATTGAAGCAGGCACCACCGAAAAGGAAGCCTTTGGCCGCATGCGGAAGGTTTCCATGGACACCCGCAAGCCGCTCATCGAGGTGGCAGAGGCCATCATCCTCAGCCACAAGGCAAGCCATCAGGGCGAAGAGGCCGGCCACCAGGCCAGGCACGCCCAGCCCCAAAGCGCGCTCGACACCCGCATCGCCTAGCCGCATTCCCCTAGCTCCACTCCCCCGCCCGCAAAAGCGAAGCGCCCGCTTCCCCTCCGAAACCGGAAAGGGAAGCGGGCGCTTTCACGTTCGCACCGCTTTCGGGCGGCCGCTACAAGGCCGTGTCGCCCGTTTCGCCCGTGCGCACGCGCACCGCCTCGGCAACATCCTTGATGAAGATCTTGCCATCGCCGAACGTGGCATTGCCCATGCTCGAGACCATTTCGTGCACGATAGGGTCTACCAGGTCGTCGGCCACCACGGTGCGCACCGAAACCTTGGGCAGCATATTCACACCCCGGTTGTCGTCGCGCGTGTACACCTGGTGGTAGCCCTGCTGATGCCCATACCCAAACCCTTGGCTCACGAAGATGCCGTTCTTGCTGAAGGCCGCCAGGATGCGCTTCACGCGCTCGAGCTTGTCGCCGTTGATGATGATCTCTATTTCCTTCATACCCTTTATCTCGCTTTCTTCGAAGAGGTTCGCCTAGCCGAACAGGCGCAAATAGCGCTCAACCAGCCCCATGGTTCCTTCCATGTAGCCCTGCATGTACCCCTGGACCGGGGTGGAATCCTGGTGGCTTCCCATCCAGGCCATCATCTGGATGCGGCGCTGCAAGATGAACGTATCGATCTCCACGAAGTCGGTGTCGGTGAAGGGCAGCACCTTGCGGTACCCGTCAAGCCACGCGTTCACCAGGTCGGGCACGTCCTCGCGCTCTTCGATGAAGGTCAGGGCGCCGGCCAAATCGTGCAGGTGCCAGCCGAAGCCAAAGTCGTCGAAGTCGATGACCTTGATAACGTCGCCGTCCACCAGGATGTTCGTGTCGCGCAGGTCGGCATGGATCACACCGTAGTTCTGCTCGGTCTTGCCGTAGCGCTCCAGGCGCGCCTTGATGATCTGACAGCAGCGCTCTATCTTCTCTTCCGCCTCGGGGTAAAGATCCGGGTAGTCGCGCCAATTTCCCCAGATCGCGTTCTCGCCGATCATGTTCTCGTAGTCCCAATGGAAGCGCTTGATGTCCTTGGTGCCGTTCCAGATCTCGGTCTGGCGATGCAGGTACGCCGTGGTCTCGCCCAGCGTGCGGAAATGCGAGGGCGCCGCTTCCGGGGAATTGTCGTGCTCCAGTGTCTCGCCCGTCAAGAACTCGGTGGCGATGCAGAAGTACGTCACGCCGTCGCGCTCGATTTCCTGGATGTACGATCCATCGGTCGCCGCGATGGGGTTGGCCACCTTAAGCGGCGTGTAGTCGTTGATCTGCCGAAGCCAGCTGATCTCGCTTTCGTACTCTTCCCTGGTGTGATAGCCGGGGCGCCCAACGCGCAGCACGAACAGCTTTTCCTCGGTTTCAGGGTCGTACACCAAATAGGTGGCGTTCTCGGAAAAGGCCAGCAGCTTCACGCGGTACGAGTCGGCGTAGTGCCCAGCCGCGGCGTCTGCCACTTCCATGAACACTTCGGGGTTCTCAAAATTATTAGCCATGGGGAATCCTTCCTAAATCCAATTGCGAAGCGAGCGGCCGCGCTAAGCGCCAAGCTGGGAAAGCGAAGTTTCCAGTGCGCTTGCGAAGATGTCCAAGTCGGCGTCGTCGAACACCAGCGGGGGGCGCACCTTCAGCACGTTGCCGTACGGCCCGCACAGGGAGATGAGCACGTGGTTCTCGCGCAGCTTCTCGATAAGGGAAACCGCGAACGGCCTGTCGGCCTCCTTGGTGCCGGGCACAACCACTTCCACGCCGGTGAACAGGCCGGCGCCGCGCACATCGGCCAGCTGCGGATGGCGGGAAGCCACATCGCTCATGGCAGCGCGCAGCTTCTCGCCCATGGTGCGCGTGTGCTCCAAGATGTCGTTCTCGCGGATGTAGTCCAGCACCGCCTGAGCCGCCGCCATGGAGACGGGGTTGCCAGCGAAGGTGTTGAAGTAGGGGTTGTCCTGCGCAAACGCGTCCAGCACCTCGCTCTTGATGGCCATCGCGGAACAGGGAATGCCATTCGCCATGGGCTTTCCCATGGTAACGATATCGGGCACGATGCCGTGGCGCGCGAAGCCCCAGAAGGCATCGCCCGTGCGGCAGAAGCCCGGCTGCACCTCGTCGGCGATGTACACGCCGCCTTCCTTGTGCACCAGATCGAGCACCGGTTTCAGGAAGCCGGGCGTCCCGGGGATAACGCCATCGGAAGAGAAGATGCCGTCGAACAGCACGCCGGCGAACCTGATGCCGTGGCGGCGCATATCCTGGATCTGCAGGGAGATCTGCTCGCACATCCAGGCGCCCAAATCGTCGGTTTCCAGGCGGAACGTGTCGGGGGAAGGGATCATGCGCATGGTGCGGCTCATGGCAACGCTCTTGCCGATGGAGGGGGAAAGGCCGGAAATCAACGCGGTGTTGCCGTGGTAGGCCTCGCCCGTGACGATGATCCCCTCTCCGCCGGTGAAAAGCTGCGCGCAGCGCACGGCCAGGTCGTTCGCCTCGGAGCCCGAGCACATGAGCATCACGCGGTCGATTTCGTCGGGCATGGTGGAAAGCAGGTCCTCGGCGTAGTTCAGGATGTTCTCGTGAACGTAGCGGGTGTGCGTGTTCAGCGTTTGCAGCTGCTTGGTAACCGCCGCGGTGATGGCAGGGTTGCTGTGGCCCATGGAAGGGATATTGTTGTACATGTCCAGGTACTCGGTGCCATCGGCGTCGAACAGGCGCGTGCCCTTCCCGCGCACCAGATGCAGCGGCTTCTGGTAGAACAGGCGATAGCACGGCCCCAGCACCTCGCGGCGCCGGACTAGGCTTTTCAGCTCGCCTTCCAGCGAATCGATATTGGCAACGTTGAAGCTGTTCGACTCAAGAATGCCGACGTCTTCGCTCTTGCAACCCATTGTTGTTTCCTCTCACTTTCTTCTTGTCGTGGCCTTTTTGAAACCGGAACGATCCGCAGAACTAGCGGATGGCAACGTTCTCGCGCTTCCAGCCACGCACAAAGCATTCGTAATCCAATTCCTCGAACCCGTTTATGAAGCTGTCGGCTATCTCGCGCAGGTCCTCTTTCGTGCCGGCGTTGTCGGAATCGTAGATGGCCAGCGTCATGAAGCCCGCCTTGGCCATCGCCCGCAGCGCATACGCCGAATCGTCCACGCACCAGCTGTTCTCGGGGTTGGCATGAAGGCGATACGCCACGCCCTCGGAAAACAGGGGGTCGTTCTTCGTCTTGCCCTCGTCCTGGGCGGATGCCACCACATCGAAGAAGCAGTAGATCCCTGCCCGCTCCAAGCCCGCGCGCAGGAACTCGTCGGGGCTCGAAGAGACGATGGCAAGCTTCACGCCGTCCCGGCTTAGCCGTCGTACCAGCTCAACCGCACCGTTTCTGGCAGATACGCGGGTACGGTACGCTTCCAGAAGGGCGTTGCGGGCGTCTTCCAGCACCGCTTCGGTGGAAGCACCCAGGCCGCATTCCTCATGGAAGAACGCAGCGGTCTGCGGCAACGTGTTCGCGTTCAGCCGCACCAGCTGCAAGGGGTTCAGCACGACACCCGCCTTCCGGGCAAGGCCTTCCTGCATCGCGTGCCAGGCCGGCATCGAATCCAGAAGCGTTCCATCGCAATCGAAGATCACCGAATCGACCACTGCGTCTCCTTTCCTGCACGTACGGGGTCTGCGCTGCGGGAGCCTTGCCTTGGCCCGGCTCCCGCGGCAGACAACCTAGTTAAGTTCGGCTTCGGCAGCCTGCAGGGCCGCGAATTCCTCTTCAGGGGCGTTTCCCACCAGGTGCTTGCGCGAATAGGCGAAGAAGTACACCATCAGCGCCGCCAGCACTCCAAGCGTGCAGCTTGCCGCAAAGGCATCCACCGTGAAGGTGGAAACGATGGCGACCAGGGAAAGCGCGAAGGAGATGCAGGTAAGGGCAATGCCGCCGGGTGCCTTGAAGCCGCGCTCCATGCCCGGCTCCTTCTTGCGGAGGATGATGTGGGAAAGGTTCATCATCGCGTAGGAAACGCAGGCCGCGAACACGGCCATGTTCAAGAGCACGTCGCCGTTCTGGATCACTGCCGCAAGCGTGAAGGAGATGGTGCCCAGGACCAGCAGGGCAACGAACGGGGTCTTGCGGGAACCGGTGACGGAAAGGAACTTCGGCAGGTAGCCGGCGCGGGAAAGCGCGAATGCCTGACGGGAGCCGCTGAACACGGTAGAGAAGAACGAGGCCACCAGGCCAGCCAAACCAGCGTAGTTCACGAACGTTGCCAGCGAGCCTTCGCCCACCTCGTTCAGCGCATCGACCAACGGGGCGGATGCCGCACCGGCGAACTCGGCGCCAGCGCCGCCTGCGGTAAGGAACAAGACCAGGGCGCCGGTTACCATCAGGGTCAGCATTGCGCCGATGATGCCCTTGGGCATGTCCTTCTTGGGGTTGGCAGATTCCTCGGCAGCCAGCGGAACGCCCTCAACGGCAAGGAACAGCCAGATGCCGAAGGGCAAGGCGGAGATAACGCCTGCAACGCCGAAGGGCAGAAGCTCGGTGCCGCCCTCTACCTGAGGAGCGATGTTGAAGAGGTTCGCCGCCTCGAAGTGGGGCGCGATGCCGATAACGAAGGCGATCAGCGCGATCAGGGCGATTGCCGTGATGCCGAACACCATCTTCAGCGCCTCGCCGACGCCGATAAGGTGGATGCCGATGAACACGATGAAGAAGAACCCGATGATGGCCACCGAGGGCACATCGGCGAACAGGCCAAGCGCATGCACGTAGGCGGCGATGAAGGTGGAGATGGCCGCGGGGCAGATGGTGTACTCAAGCAGGATGGCAAAGCCGGTCAACGCGCCGCCCACCTTGCCCATTGCGCGGCGAGCGAAGCCGTAGCCTGCGCCGGCAGAAGGCATGGCGGAAGACATCTCGGCCAAGCCCAGCACCATGAACAGGTACATGGCGCCCATCACCAGGAAGGCGATGAGCATTCCCAGCCAGCCGCCGTAGCCGATGCCGTAGTTCCAGCCGGAAAAGTCACCCGAGATAACGTAGGCAACGCCCAGGCTCATCAGCAGAACCCAGCTCACGGCGCCCTTCTTCAGCGAGCGCTTCTCGAAATACTCACTTGATTCTGTGTTTATGCCGCCCAAAACTGCAGCATCTGATGGCGGTGTCATTGGCGATCACTCTCCTTTTGCGAAAAGATCATTCTTCTTGCGCCAGCCACTTACGTAGCTGCCAGAGACTCGCCATTGAGCCGTTCCACGATTGCCGCATGCAGTCTTAATACCTGGGGAGGCTTATTCCTTGCCGAATGGGGCATGTGCTGTCGAGCTCTCCGTTGAGCCCGATGGAGCAATACTAAAACCACGCCCCGATTTGTGAAGCGCAATGCCGTCTGTTTAACAGAAGGTCAAACCTCCTGAAACGCGCGCTTAACAAAAGCAGACAGCAGGCAAAGGCCGAAGCGAAGTAAAACCCCAGGTAGATTGCGCGAAACCCAAAAAGCGCCGCCCTCTCGTGCGAAGGGGCGGCGCTCTGCATTGGCGTTCTTGGTGTTTCGAGCCGAACCGAATCCTAGTCGTTCACCGGACGACGATGATCGGGCTCGGTGGTAAGGACGCGCGGGCCGTCCTCGGTGATGGCGATGGTCTTCTCGAAGTGGGCAGAAGGCTTGCCGTCGCGCGTGCACACCAACCAGCCGTCGCTCATGACCTTGGTGCGGTAGGTGCCGATGTTGATCATGGGCTCGATGGCGATCACCATGCCGGCCTCCAGCTTGATGCCGGTGTGCTTGCGGCCGTAGTTGGGCACGTTCGGATCCTCGTGCATGTCGCGGCCAACGCCGTGGCCAACGTACTCGCGCACCACGCCGTAGCCGGCACGCTCGGCGATCTCCTGGATGGCATGGCCGATGTCGCCCAAATGGTTGCCCGGGCGCGCCGCCTCGATGCCGGCCCACATGCACTGCTCGGTAACCTCAAGCAGGCGCTTCTTTTCCGGGCTGATCTTGCCCACCGGGTAGGTCCAGGCGTTATCGCCCACCCAGCCCTTCACGATGGCGCCGGTGTCGATGGAAAGGATATCGCCTTCCTGCAAGATCACGGAATTCGAGGGAATGCCATGGACGATCTGGTCGTTCACCGAAGCGCAGATGCTGCCGGGGAACCCGCCGTAGCCCTTGAACGCAGGGATGCCGCCCTCCATGCGGATAATCATCTCGGCCAAACGGTCAAGCTCTGCCGTGGAAACGCCGGGTTGCACACGGGCGCCCACTTCGCGAAGGACCTTCGCGGAAAGACGGCCGGCCTCGGCCATCTCCTCTATCTCTGCAGGGGATTTCTTGATGATCATGCTGTTTGCCTTTCTTGTTGTTTATCAGGCTAAGAGTACACCCTACGCAACTTCTTCGGAAGCGCGCCGCGGCGAATCACCCAAAAGCAAGATAGTCTTGGTAGGCAGGCAGGCTCGATATCTTCTTGTCCTGGAAGGCACCCACCCACAGGCTTTGCAGGGTGCCGTCCTCGCGCGCGAAGCCATACGCGCGCGAGGACGCCTGCAGCGCTTCGCCGTCGTAGCAGGAAAAGCCCACCGTTATGGTCTCGTCGTCCTCGATCGGGCGGGTAGTCTCGCGCCCCTCGTTGGCCGATGCGGTATCGGCGCCGCCTTCCTTGGGGCCGGAGGAAACGATGCGCGTCGCCGTGGTCAAGCGATACGAGTCGCCGTCGTGCGCCACAACAAGGTGTATGCCCGAAACTATGGGCAGGTCGTAGGCGCTTCGGGCGGAAGAAACGCAGGCGGCCAGGTACTCCTTCAGCTGGGCGCCCGTCATCTGGGCGCGGTACACCGAGGTGGGCGCCACGGAATAGGCAAGGTCGGTGGCGGTTTTGTCCCCGGAATACAGCGGGCAGCGCGCCGTCTTCGCCGATATGGCGAAGACGTCCGTCTCAAGCGAGGCCGAGGCGGCCTGCGCAATGGAACAGGCAGCGACGTTGCCCTTCGCGGAGTCGTACAGGTTGCTCACGCCCTCGCCGAAACTCACCAGCGTCTTGGTGTCCTGGGTCTGCCGCGCCTGCAGCAGGCTCTTCACTTCTTCAAGCGCGTCATCGGCGGAAAGGGCGCCCGAAACCACCTTTTGGAATGTTGTGCCCACCGCATCCGACACCAGCTTGCTGGGCAGGTAGGTGCGCACGCTCTCGGACTCCAGGCACGGAGCGAGCGAGGTGAGCGCATCGGGCAGGTCGATACGCTCGTCCTTCGAGGTGGGCACCAGCTTGTCCGTGCCGATAAGCCCTAAATAATAGTCCTGCGCCTCGGTGCTCATGATGCTGGAAAGCACCTGCACGGCCGGGGCATGGATGGTCTCGTCGCTCGCGGTGGTGGAAACGCCCTGGGTTTTCACGTCGCTCACCATGCCCACGAACACCGGCTCGGCAAAAGCCCAGCTGGAATCATCGCCGAAGAACGGCAGCGCGCGCACCGTCATGTTGTGCTGCGAGCCGTACACCGATGCCTGGCCGTCTTCCAGGAACATCATGGCCGCCTGCCCCTCCAAGAACTGCTTCTCCGCGTCTTCAGGGGAAAGGGACATGTCACTGGGGTCGATGACCTTCTGCTCGGCCAGGGTGGAAGCGTAGGAAAGCGCGTCGTCGAACGAAGAGCCTTCCACCGAAACGGTGTTGCCGCTCTTGTCGCGCTTGATGATCTGGCCCCACAGATCCTCGGTCTTGGAGACGAGCGACGAATCGGCGAAGCCCTGCATCACCTCGTAGCAAACCTCGTCATCGCCCATGCCGGCAACGAAACCGCGCACGCCCTTCTCGGAAAACGCCTGGCACGCCTGGATGAACGATTCCTTGTCGGTGGGCACCGGGATGTCGTAGATCTGGAACAGGTAGCTGTTCACCACAATGCCCTTGAAGCCGCTGGCGCCCGGAACGTACTTCACCGCGCCATCGTTGCCGGTAATCTGGCTCAGGCTCTTCTCCGGGTAGTTCTGCGCCAGCTCCGTTCCCGAAAGGTCGTACAGGGAATCGCCCAACGCATCGGCGCTTACGCGGTTGAAATCGCGGGTGAGCACCACATCGGGCAGCGAGCCGTTCTTCGCCTGGTAGCTGTAGAAGTCGAGCGAGTTGTCCCCCACTATCCACTCGATGTCGTAGTCGGGATTCAGGTCATTGATGTACTGGGCGAAGCCGGAAGATATAACCGAGTAGTCCCAAACCGAAACGGTGACGTGGGTCTTCTGCTGCTCGGAGTCGCACGAGCACAGGGAAAGCAGCAGGGCGGCCGAGGCAAGCGCAGCAACAGCGCACCCCACAACCCGCTGAAATAGATTTGCTCGCCTTCCACTCATACGCACCACGCTACCTTGCCGCTCGTCGGGCAGGGAAACCGGCCCGGCTCGTTTTTCTCTCGATTCAAGTATATGGGCGCAACCTCCCGCTTCACACAATTCCCGTACGCAAACCGCGCTTTCGGGGAACAACGCGGGCATGATGCCAAAGGGGCTTTGATACCATATCCCTACCGGTAAACCGAAGGGGAGCCATGGACACACGCAAAACGAATCCCCGGCGCGAATCTGCGCCGCGCAACACGAACCGCCAAGTCATCGATGCGCGCCCCGCGCCACGCCGCCATGCGCAACCCCGCAACGTGGAACCCGAGGGCACCGGTCGCCCCACGCAGGGCCAGCCTGCCCAGAGCCGTCCCACACAGGGTCCCCATGCGAATGACGCAGCTCAGCGGGAATTCCGCAAGCGCCAAAGGGAAAGCGGCGCCTCGGCAGCAGGCCGTACCCGCCAAAGCGCCCGGGGCGGCCAGCAGGCTTCCGCCCATCAGCGCCAAACGCGCTCCCGACAGGCAGATTCCCCGCGCGTGGGGACGCAGGACTCGCTTTCCTACCGCAACCTCACCCCGCGCAGGGGCACCGGCACCTATGTGCGCCACGGCTATTCGCCAAAGAGAAGCAAGCTGCCGTTCTTGGCAGGCGGAATCGCCGCAATGCTGCTCATATTCGTCCTGGTGAACCTCGTAGGCGCTTTGGGCTCCCCCTCGCAGGAAAGCGAAGAGCAGGAGCCGGCCGCCGCTGAAGCCGAGGTCACGCCCACCTCGCTCACCATCAGCTTCGCAGGCGACTGCACCCTGGGCACCGATGCGAACTTCAGCACCGACACCAGCTTCAACACCAAATACGAATCGGTCGGCGATCCTTCCTACTTCATGGCCAACGTGGCCAGCATCTTCGCCGCCGACGACCTTACCGTGGCCAACATGGAGGGCACCCTTACCACCGCAACAACGCGCCAAGACAAGACCTACGCCTTCAAGGGCTCGGCCGACTACGCCCAGGTGCTGGTGAAGGGCAACATCGAAACCGCCTCGCTCGCCAACAACCACTCGCACGACTACGGCGACCAGAGCTACACCGACACCATTTCCGCGCTGGACGCCGCCGGGATCGACAGCTTCGGCTACGACCGCATCTGCTACCGCGATGTGAAGGGCGTCAAGGTGGCGCTCATCGGCACCTACGAACTGGCCAAGCACTTGGACATCCAGGACGAGATGAAGCAGAACATCCAAACCGCGAAGGACAACGGCGCCCAGATAATCTGCGTGTTCTTCCATTGGGGCACCGAGAAGGAAACCGTGCCCGACGAGGTGCAGGTAGAGCTGGGTCACATGGCCGTCGATGCCGGAGCCGACCTGGTGGTGGGCTCGCACCCGCACGTTATCCAGGGGTACGAGAAGTACAACGGGCGCTACATCGTCTACAGCCTGGGCAACTTCTGCTTCGGCGGCAACCCCAACCCATCCGACAAGGACTGCATGATCTTCCAGCAGACCTTCACGGTAACCGGCAACGATGTTGCCACCGATGACAACATCAACGTCATCCCCTGCTCCATTTCGTCCACGTCTAGCTACAACAACTATCAGCCCACACCAGCCGAAGGCGACGAGGCAACGCGCATCAAGGCGAAGATCGAGAAGAGCAACGCCAGCATCGCCACGCTCTCCCAGCAGATCTCCCAGCAAGCCTCGTCGCAGTCGACCTCCAGCTCAAGCAGCAGTTAGGGCGCCGGACTGGCCAGGTCGCAGCCCCGCAAGCCACGATAGCTGGGCAAACCACGTGACCGCCCAGCGGCAGTGGCCGAGCCAGACCGCCCAAGGCGCGACGGCACCGGGCGAGCCGCATGGCACCAATGCCCCAGACGCGGCCACCCAGCTGCCCTATCAGCAAGCCCCAGCACCGCTACCGGCGGAAACACCGGCAGGCAGAAACAAGAAAGGAACCACCTATGGATACCCCCGTTTGGCTCATCACCGGCGCAAGCCGCGGTTTCGGCAAGGAGTTCGCCACTGTGGCGCTCGAACATGGCTGCCGCGTTGCCGCAGGCGCGCGCAAGCCCGAAGTGGTTCGCGAGGCCTTCGGCGAAAGCGAGAACCTGTTCCCCGTTGCCCTCGATGTCACCGACCAGGAGCAAATCGCGCAGGCAGTAGCCCAGACGATCGAGCAGTTCGGCCGCATCGATGTGCTGGTGAACAACGCCGGCTACGGCATCTTCGGCTCGCTCGAGGAAACCAGCGATGCGGAAACGCGCGCCATCTTCAACACCAACGTCTTCGGCATGATGAACGTCACCCGCGCGGTGCTGCCCCATATGCGCGAACAAGGTTCGGGGCGCATCGTCAGCATCGGCTCCATGGCCAGCTTCGCCTGCGACCCCGGCGGGTCGCTCTACGACGCCACCAAGTTCGCCGTTGCCGCCGTCAGCGAGACCCTCGCGCTGGAGATGAAACCCTTCGGCATCGAGGCAATGGTGGTAGAGCCGGGCATGTTCCGCACCAACTTCTTCGACGGCTCATCCATCCGCACCCCGGAACACCCCATCGCCGCCTACGACGGTACGCCGGCACGTGGCGCTGCCGACTACTGCCTGGGACACAACTACCAGCAGCATGGCGATCCGCGCAAGGCGGCCGAGTTCGTCTACCGCGTTGCCAGCTCGCCCGATCCCCTGCCCCTATGGCTGCCCGTCGGCAAAGACTCCGTGAAGAAATTCGAGAAGAAGCTCGGCAAGATGGTCGAATCCATCCAGCCCTACAAAGAGCAGGCCTCCAACCTCTACATCGACGAATAACCCGCCGCAGCCCAAACTTGAACAGCCCTAATCAGAGCTAAACCGCAAGGGGCCGATCCCGGAATTCCTCCGGGATCGGCCCCTTCGGCTTTGCCTGCCTTGGCGAGCGCAACCAGCCCACTACTCAACCCCGCCTGTCCCGCCGCCAGACATGGCTGCGGCAAGCCAACTTCAGCACCACAAAGACCATCCGCAGCCCAGGCAACCTACCAGGACGTTTTCTCGTCCTCTTCCACTGAAACCTCGTCGGTAGGCAGGCGGTCTATCTTGCGGCGCAGCTTCCTCGTCGTGCCGTCAAGGTGCTCGTAGCGCTCCCGTTTCACGTCGGAACCCAAGAACACGATGGCGTGCGACGCGTCCATGGCAAACTGGTAATTCGCCTCAGTCAGCCGCTCAACCTCCTGCGCCATGTCCGGCCCGATGCGCTTCGAAAGCGAAGTCAGCAGCGACGCGTTCATGTGCAGGTAGTACAGCAGCTGCACCGTGCGGTCGTCCTTCGCATGACCGCGATCCATATCCACGCGCAGCTGCTGCAGCAGGCGCTCGTCCACGCGCTCCATTTCCCTGATCTTATGGGC
>CAVHGQ010000032.1:0-12340 GCA_963635335.1 Candidatus Melainabacteria bacterium
CTGTTATCCATAGTTAGCGGTAGAATGAACCCAATCAACAGGGCATTCATTGGGTAAATCGCCATGCGCTGTGCGCGTTCATTGGGTTTGGGGGCTGAGCTGTGGATACTGCGGATATGGAACTGGTAAACGGCGGGAGAATCGAGTTCGTTAAAGGGGCTTCGTTCTGGTATTGCGCCCTGCCGCACGTGTTCGAGTGGAACGGGAACTCGTATCTCGTTGAGGATTCCGAGGCCGTGCGCTTCGCTGACGCTGAGCGTTTCAAAGACAAGGACAAGGGCATACCCCGAAATGATCTTCTTCCACGTGAGTTTTACGCGCATGAGCTTATGGACGTTGATACCGATGATCTCGCTTCGCTGCTGGGCTTTGTCTCCCGCTGGGGCTTCGCTTATGCCCCCTACAGGGATAGCGGGCGCATCCGGTGGCCTATAAGGCTCCGGCGCGGGCGCGGGCTAGGGAAGCTCGACCGATACGCCATCGCCTGCGGTCGTGAGGATAGGCGGCTGCTGTCTGCGTATATCGCCACCAACACCGCGAACGGCTGGGGGATGGAGCGCACGCGCTCAGGCTGGTACGTCCGCCCTGAGCCTTTGGAAAGCGAGCTAGCCAGGGTTCCCGAGCCGTTGCAGGATGCCATAGCTGCATACACGGGGGAGGAATACGGCGCTTGGTGCCCCCGTATCGTCTCGGTGGCTGAGGCCGCTTCCGCCTTGGAGCTGAGCCAGCGGGCGGCTCGCTCTGTGCTTTCCTGGGTCAAGTCCGTTTTGGAGGGGGAGCGCGAAAGCTCGGATTTCCCGCTGTCGGATGGGTGGGCATTCGCCAACGGCACGGCTACGTCTGTAGTCGCGCCCGCCGATGCCATGGGGCGCGGGTGCTTTCTCTCTGCCGTGTTCGACCAGCTTCAAGCTACCTTGCTCGACCCTGAGCCGTGGAAGATATGCGGGGATTGCGGGAAGCCGTTCAAGCGGAAGCAGCAGAACAACCCCAAAGCGGAAATGAAACGGAAGTCGGGGCGTAAGCCGCCGCGCTCGAAATACTGCTGTGAGAAATGCCACAATGACGGGAGCAACCGGGAGAAAAGTAAAGGCGCGAAAAGCCGGATAAAGCACCAGTGACAAGAAAGCCGCCGGGGGCGCTTGCCCTCAGCGGCTTGCTCACTGTAGCGAGTCGTTCGAATCGTTCATCAGCTTTTCAAATTCGGCCATTAGGCACCACCCCCGCCCGTTTCCCCGTGTCTTGCCTATGGCTTTATGCTCTCACGGGGCTACACCTTTAGCGTTCAGTTTGTAGCTGCTCAGGTGTCCATGCTGTTGGACATGCGAGCCGGAAAGCTGCCCACAATTTGCCCACACTTTAGATAATCGTATATATAGCCAGTTGGATATTCGGGGGCTGTTTCTGGTCGTATTTATATATAAATACCCCTTCTGACCTGCGGTTTTCCGCTTTTGTAATCAGTGGGTTGCGGGTTCGATTCCTGTTGCCGGCACCACAAAACACCAGGCCACCGGGCATGTTTCGCCTGGTGGCCTGTTTGCTTTCGGGGCTGTTTTGGGGAATTGCCCCCCCACTTTGCCCACACCTTCGACCCAATCTCGACCCACTCGGTTGCGTGTTCGCCTTTGGAAACTCTTCTCCCTTGGACCGCGTGGGCATGCCTGCGCCCGAGCAGCAGCTTGCGAAGTGGGGCGGGGCTGGACCGAGCGAAGCCGAGCGGCTTGCGAGGCAGGGCGTGGGATGTAGCCGCGGCTCCGGCTCGCTCCGCCCGGCGCAAAACCTCTTAGTCGAATTCCTCGGTGTAGATCTCTTCGAGGGTTTCCACCTTCACGCAGATCTCGTTGCCCTCGTCGTCCATGTACCAGCAGTAATGGCCCTTGTCGTCTTCGGTGAAGGAAAGCACCTCCCAATCCAGGTAGCGCTTCACGTTTTCCCGCGTAGGCTCGATGCCGGCGTACTCGATAACCATCAGCGCCGCGTTTACCTGCTGCTCAGAGAGCTCGTGGAATTTCATAGGGGTCCTTTCCGGTGGTGGAATGGGTTGGGTGGTAAAACGGGTCCGGCCTTGCCGGCGCGTTGCCGAAGGCCGAACCCGATAAATGCATCGCGCTGTGCCTAGGCGCTTTTCTGGATCACGGCCACGAAGGAGAGCATCCCGGTGCCGGTATTGGCGATGCCGTGGAAACTGCCGTCCTCGCAGTACAGCACGTCGCCCTTCTTCACCTGATATTCAACGTCGTTTTCCGTGTAAGTTGCCTCGCCTTCGGTGAGGAAGTACATCTCGGAATCGCCGGAGTGCTGGTGGTAGCCGATGGAGCAACCGGGCTCGAGCGAGATCTGGGCTGCGTAGGTGCATACGCCGCCGAGCTGTTCGCCCTCAAGAAGGCGGTCGCGCAGCATGCGGCCTTCGCCGCCTTCCACGTGCTCGGCGTACTGCGGCTGGCGGTTGTTGATAACAGGCATGATGTTCCTCCTTGTTCGTGTGTCCTCGCAGGTAATTGTACCGCGGAGTTTTGTGGAGGTGATATGCAGGCTTGGTGGTGAAACGCCGCGATAATGCGCCATGATTCGCCTAAATGGCCAGGGGAGGGCACCTGTGGCGCGCACCTGGGGCGAAAGAAGCCTATAATCCCCTGAGCACGAAACGCAGGGCTTGCTTTCGTGCGCCCAAATCCGCTTCGGCGGGCGGGGGATTAACGGAGTCGGCGGCGCATGGCGCCAGGTGCCGACAGGGAAGAGGAGCCTGAGTGCTAGACCAGTTGTTTGCGTCCATCTCGTTCGTGGACATCTTCAATTTCTGCGTCTTCATCGTGTTCTCGGTCTGTTATCTGTACCAGATCATCTACGTGTTCGTCACGCTTACGAAGCAGCCTCCCAAGCTTGAGGCGAAGAAGAACCATCGCTACGCCGTCATCGTTGCCGCCCGCAACGAGAACGCCGTCATCGGCGACCTTATACACAGCATCCGCGTGCAGAACTACCCGCAAGAGCTCATCGATATCTTCGTGGTGGCCGACAACTGCACCGACAACACCGCCGCCGTGGCCCAGGAAGCGGGCGCCATCGTGTTCCCGCGCTTCAATTCCGAGCAGGTGGGCAAGGGCTACGCGCTGGACTACGGCTTCGCCTGCATCCGCCAGCACTACCGCGAGAACGGCTACGAGGCCTACTTCGTCTTCGACGCCGACAACGTGCTGGACGTGAACTACTTCCGCGAGATGAACAAGACCTTCGACAACGGCGCGGTTGCCTCTACCAGCTACCGCAACTCCAAGAACTACGGCTCGAACTGGATCACCGCCGGCTACGCCGTGTGGTTCATGCGCGAGGCGAAGTACCTTTCGCAGGCCCGCCTTACCCTGGGCACCAGCTGCGCGGTTTCGGGCACCGGCTTCTTCATCAGCGCCAAGATCATCGACGAGATGGGCGGCTGGAAGTACCACATGCTCACCGAGGACATCGAGTTCTCCACCGCTTCCATCTGCAAGGGCCGCCGCATCGCCTACACGCCCACGGCCATGCTCTACGACGAGCAGCCCCTTACCTTCCGCGATTCCTGGAACCAGCGCTTCCGTTGGGCGAAGGGCTTCTACCAGGTGTTCTTCGGGTACGGCGGCAAGCTGGTGAAGGGCATTTTCACCAACCCCAAGGGCACGCGCTTCGCCTGCTACGACATGCTCATGACCATCTGTCCGGCCATGCTGCTCACCATCATCACCATCATCTTCAACGCCATCATCGTGGTGCTGGGCGTTACGGGCGTCATGTCCACGGGCGTGATGATCACCTCGTCGCTTTCGTCCATCTTCTTCTGCCTGTTCAACTTCACGCTGTTCATGTTCATGTTCGGCGCGCTCACCACCTTCACCGAGTGGGACAACATCCATGCGCCGGCGCACAAGAAGATCTTCTACATGTTCACGTTCCCGCTGTTCATGATCACCTACATCCCCATCGCCCTGGTGGCTCTGGTGAAGAAGGCTTCCTGGAAGCCTATCCAGCACAGCATTTCCGTGGATGTTCAGGAATTCGCCCAGGCCAACGCCAAGGACCGCATCTAGGGGAATTGCCTTGGCCGCGGCGGCGTTGAGCCGTTGCGGCGGAAGCTGGCGGCGAAACGGCTGGCCTTTTCGGTTGTTGAGCTGCGCCTTTTTGGCGGCTGCCCTGCATTGCTCGAAACCTGCCGGCACCAGCTATATCAAGCGCGGATGAAGGTGAGGCCCAGCACTTCCTGCGCTCCGGCTTGGCGCAACGTGGTTGCTGCGGTGAACAGCGTTGCCCCGGTGGTGAACACGTCGTCCACCACTATCACGCGCCTGGGCACCAAGGCGCGCTTTCCCGGCTTCACCGCTATGGAGCCGCGCATGTTCTCCAGGCGCTGCCGGGCATCGAGTTCCCGTTGGTCACGCCGCTGCTTCTGTTCTAGAAGCCCTAGGTGGGGGATGCTCGCTATGTTGGACAGCTCGGCGGCGATCATTTCCATGTGGTCGAAGCCGCGCTTGCGCTCTGCCTTCTTCCGAGCAGGGATGGGAACCAGCAGGCTGTGCTCCTGCCAGGCAGGCGGCAGGGTGTTCGCCATTATCTCGGCCAGCACCCGCGCCATGCGCTCTTCGCCCCGATCCTTGAAAACGGTCACCATCCTTCGCGTGGTGGGGGTGAGCATGACGGCCGAAGTACAGCCGTCCAAGGGGAAGCGTTCCATCCCGCGCCAGGAAAGCGTTTGGTGGTTGCACTCGCAGCAGATGCCGCGCCCCCACGGTGCCCCGCAGGTGGGGCAGGCCTGAAGTTGGTCGATGTAGGGCAAGTTCATGCGGCATGTTCGGCATAGCAGATCGTCGGGCGTGTCGCACACCACGCATCGCGTGGGCCACACGGCCTCGGCCAGCGCCAAGCCCAAAAATGTCGCGGAATCCCTCAGCGTGCCCATTTGTCCCTCCTTTTCGCACCTCGCCACGCCCCGCCAGCAGCGCCGCTTTTCGCCCTCTTCGGCCAAGGGCTTCACCCGGCCGGGCAAGACCCGTACCGTATCGCTCATCCTTGCCGTGGCTGCCGCATCGTCATCCCGATCAAGGCCGCCGCCCTGGCGCCTGCCCTGATCCGCCGCAGCCTCGCACCTTGCCCCAGCCGCAGGCCGCGCCTCTATCTCTCCAGTTTCCCCATAATTTGCGAAAGGAATGGGAAAGAAATGCGAAAACAGGCCGATGCGCGTGCTCTTCACCAGGCTTTCGGAAGCATCTGATAGACTAGGAATGCTTTTCCCAGGTCTGTGGTTGCGGTTATTCCTAGTCCAAGGCAGATGCGGTCGAAAGGATCCACGTAAGCTATCGGCTTCGGCTGAAGCGAGCATGGCGCATCCTAGAGGTAAGTCGTACCGTTCGGGTTTTATGCAACATAGGGTTGCGCGAACGAGAGGGCGATGTCCGGAAACGGGCTTGGTCCCAGTATGCGAGTGTGGGGGCAAAGACCAGGTCAGCTGGGAAAGCGTGTAATAGAAGTTAGAAGGGATCTGTACATGAAACGCGCATCGGTTCTTGTAGTCGGCTTTGTGATGGCGCTCGCCATGGCACTTGCGCTTGCCGGCTGCTCTTCGGGTGGGTACACGCCCCAGGCGAAGGATCAGTCCGTAAGCAATTCCGCGCTGAAGTCGTCGGGAACGCTGCGCGTTGGCGTGAACGCCTCCAATGCCCCGTATGCGGCGGAATCCTCCGGCAGCATCGTGGGCATCGATGTGGACATCGCCGCTGCTTTGGCCGACGAGATGGGTCTGAAGCTCGAGCTGGTGGATGTTGGCTCTTCGGCCGATACCGCGTTCTCCAAGGAAAACGTCGACGTGGTCATGGGCGTTACCAAGGACAACTCCGCGTACTGGAAGTCCGATGCCTATATGTCTTCCGGCGTTGCGCTGTTCTCGCTCACCCAGGGTGCGCAGGCTCCCACCTCGTCGGGCTCGTTCACCGTGGCCGCCCAGTCCTCTTCCATGAGCGCTTGGGCCGTCAGCGACCACTATGGCGAATCCTGCCTGAAGTCCTCTACCGACCTGCAGTCGGCGTTCGAATCGCTGAAGACCGGCGCCGTTAACTACGTTGCCGCCGACAGTACCATCGGCGAATACGTGATCCACACCTCTTCGGTGCAGGCGTACCCCATCGCCCTGTTGCAGGAGCCTTCTTCCTACAGCGTTGCGGTGGCAAGCACCAATAGCGCTATGCAGCAGGCGGTGTCCCAGGCGCTTACCACCTTGCGCAACGGTGGCATTATCGATGTCATCCAAAGCAAGTGGCTCGGCAGCCAGCCCGACCTTTCCTCGCTCAAGGTAGTCGAATCCACCAAGCAGTCTTCCTCTAGCAGCTCCGACAACGAGGTAACGGTGGTTACGGGCGATACCTCTTCCAGCAGCTCTAGCAGCTCCAGCTCGTCTTCCTCCAGTTCCTCCAGCTCTTCCCGGAGCAGCAACTAGGGGTAAAGCAGCGGATAGCGACTCTTTGTTGAAAAGGTGTCGTAACGTTTACAAACGGGAGGCGCATTTTGCTGCGCTTCCCGTTCTTTTTATTCTGGGGACAACAGATCGGCCGCAAAGGCGGCAGCAACCTACTCATATCCAAGGAGCATCGTATGAACGATTCCGGCAACTATTCAAACGGGCCTGTGCCCCCCGAGGCTTGGGGCAACCCCAATGCCAGCCAGCAGGCGCCTAGCCCCGCCGCGGTTCAGGCTCCCGCAAAGAAGGGCTCCTCTTCCCTGAAGACCTTCCTGCTCGCCTTCGCCGGTGCGGCAATCGCCTGCATCGTGTGCTTGGGCGTGTACTCGGTTACCCATTCGTCCGGCTCCACGGTGCTCGGCGGTGACGGAAGCGGCACCAGCATCACCGTGAACGGCGAGGATGCCACGCTGGCCGAAGCGGTTTCGCAGAAGTGCCTTCCCTCGGTGGTGAACATCGACGTGTACACGCGCCAGCAGAGCCAGAGCATGTACGGCATGATGGGGCAGAGCAGCAGCGAGCTCACCGAGTCTTCCCTGGGCTCGGGCATCATCCTTTCCTCTGACGGCTACATCCTCACCAACTACCACGTTATCGAGGGCGCCGACCAGCTGAAGGTGAACGCCTCGGGCTCCGAGTACACGGCTAGCGTGGTGGGTACCGACGAGTCCAGCGACCTCGCCGTGCTGAAGATCGACGCCACCGGCCTTACCGCCATCGAGATCGGCTCTTCTTCCGACCTCGTGGTTGGCGAATGGGTCATGGCCGTGGGCAGCCCGTTCGGCCTTGAGCAGTCGGTTTCCACCGGCATCGTGTCGGCCACCAGCCGCACCACTTCCGCGCTCAACTCTTCCAGCAGCAGCTCTTCCAGCAGCTCCAGCGCTGTGTACACGAACATGATCCAGACCGACGCGGCCATCAACCCCGGCAACTCGGGCGGCGCCTTGGTAGACAAGGACGGCAAGCTCATCGGCGTGAACACGCTTATCGCTTCCTCTTCCGGCTCCAGCTCGGGTGTTGGCTTCGCCATCCCGGTGGACTACGCCATGAACATCGCCCAGCAGATCATCGACGGCAAGACCCCGTCCCATGCCCAGCTCGGCGTTTCCGGCACCACGGTGAACAGCCAGATTGCCCAGCGCTACAACCTCTCGGTCAGCTCGGGCGCCTACGTCACCAGCGTGAGCACCGGCTCTTCCGCCGCGAACGCCGGCATCCAGGTGGGCGACATCATCACCAAGTGCGGCGATACCACCATCAGCTCTTCCACCGACTTGGTGCTGGCGGTACGCTCCCACAACGTGGGCGACACGGTATCGGTAACCTACAACCGCAACGGGCAGGAATCTACGGTTCAGGTAACTTTGGGCTCCGACTCGTAGGTGGTTGTTGCGCCGTTAATCAACAAGCCTTCCTTCCTTTCCTTTCTCTATAGCCCCTTCGCTTTAGTAAGCGAAGGGGCGCTGCTTTTTGCATCCTTAAACCAAGATTGAACGCGTTCCAAAGGTGGCGGGCCTGTGACGTGGGGAAATACGCAGGGGTGAAGGCATATACAAAGATGCTATAACCTTGAGCGTGCTTGATCTGCGCTGGCGGGCCTGTGACCAGCAAATACGGTGCTATACTCCGATTCATGGAGGTCGAAGAGGATTACGGCTTTCAATAAGCGGCATCAATATCAAGCGCGAAACGCGAGCGGTTCGATGCCAAGAGGAAGGGCCCGCCCAAAGCATACGGGCCTTGAACAAGGGGAAGGAACCAACATGTCCGAACGTATCACTGGTCACACCGAGCTCATCGGTCTCATGGCTTACCCTATCCGCCACTCCGGCTCTCCTGCGATGCACAACGCTGCATTCGCCAAGCTCGGTTACGACTACGCTTACCTTTGCTTCGAGGTTGGCGCTGACGAGATCGAGGCGGGCGTTCAGGCACTGCGCACCCTGAAGATGCGCGGCTCGAACATCTCCATGCCCAACAAGACCATCGTCGGCCAGTACCTCGACGAGCTCACCCCCGCTGCCCAGATGTGCGGCGCGGTGAACACCATCATCAACGACAACGGCCATCTTACCGGCACCATCACCGACGGCACCGGCTTCATGGAGTCCGCCCGCGACAACGGCATCGACCCCATTGGCAAGAAGATGACCATCTGCGGTTGCGGCGGTGCCGGCACCGCCATCGAGATCCAGGCAGCCCTCGACGGCGTGGCCGAGATCTCCATCTTCAACCGCAAGGACGACTTCTGGGCCCGCGGCGAGGAAACCGTGAAGAAGATCAACGAGATGACCGACTGCAAGGCCGCCCTCTACGACCTGGCCGACCTCGACAAGCTGAAGGAGGAAATGGACAGCTCCTACCTGTTCGTCAACGCAACCAGCGTGGGCATGCCTCCGCTGCAGGACCAGTCCATCGTTCCCGACAAGTCCTTCTTCCACAAGGAGCTCAACGTCATCGACGTGCCTTACGAGCCCCGCTGCTCCATCATGCGCCAGATGGCGAAGGATGCCGGCTGCAAGACCATGAACGGCCTTGGCATGATGCTCTTCCAGGGCTCCGCTGCCTTCGAGCTGTGGACCGGCGAGCCCATGCCCATCGAGTACATGAAGGAAACCCTCGGCATCAACTACGACGAGTAATCGGGCAACCGGTAAGGAGCAATACGCATGAAGACTGTAAACGTTCGCGGCGTGAACATCGGCGAAGGCCGTACCAAGATCTTCTCTTCCCTGTGCGGCAAGGACCTTGCCGACCTGGTTGATCAGGCTCACGCCCTGCGCGGCATCCCGGTAGACGTTGCCGAATGGCGCCTTGATTGGTTCGACCAGGTATTCGACACGGAAGCCCTGCTCGCTGCGGCCAAGGTACTGCGCGAAACCGTGGGCGACATGCCCATCCTGGCAACCTTCCGCTCCAAGGCCGAAGGCGGCGAAAAGGAAGTGGAGCCCGCCAAGTACGCCGAGCTGAACAAGGCGCTGGCCGAAAGCGGCCTGGTTGACATCATCGACATCGAGGCGTTCATGGACGACGCCATGGTGCCCCAGCTCATCGCCGATGTGCATGCGGCCGGCAAGTTCGCCCTGCTCTCGAACCACGACTTCGAGAAGACGCCTTCCTACGACCAGATCATCGCGAACTACCAGAAGATGCAGGATCTGGGCGCCGACATCGCCAAGATCTCCTATTGGCCCAACAGCCGCAAGGACGTGCTGATGACGCTCGACGCCACGCGCGAGATGTTCGAGAACCACGCAGAGATCCCGCTGCTGTGCGTTTCCATGTCGCCTTTGGGCACGCTTGCGCGCCTTACGGGCGAGTTCGTTGGCAGCTGCGCCACCTTCGGCGCCGCCAAGCAGGCTTCCGCTCCCGGCCAGGTAGACGTCAAGTCGCTCGACCAGGTGCTGAACACCCTTCACGCAGCGCTCTAGCCCGCAGCGTTCGCCGTTCGCGCACGGCGCGGCGGCAACAAGCACGGCGCTTTCAGCCATTTCCAGGAACCGCGGCACAGGCCGCGGTTCTTTTTTGTGCGCAAGGGAAGGGCAGCGGCGTTTTACGGTAAGATGATCTGGATAATGACGATGAAAGGATGTGCCCATGGGCTCTGAGTACAAGTACAAGCGCGTTCTCCTGAAGCTTTCCGGTGAAGCGCTGATGGGTGAGGCCGGCTACGGCATCGACCCCAAGGTTGTCGAGGAGCTTGCGGTTCAGATCAAGGAAATCGTTGAAGACGGCATCCAGCTCGCGGTTACCGTCGGCGGCGGCAACATCTTCCGCGGCCTTGCCGGTTCCGCCGAGGGCATGGATCGCGCCCAGGCTGACTACATCGGCATGCTGGCAACGTGCATGAACGCCCTTGCCCTGCAGGATGCGTTCGAACGCCACGACATTCCCACCCGCGTGATGAGCGCCATCGAGATGCGCCAGGTTTCCGAGCCCTACATCCGCCGCCGCGCTGTGCATCATCTGGAAAAGGGCTACGTGGTCATCTTCGCCGCCGGTACGGGCAACCCGTATTTCACCACCGATACCACCGCTGCTCTGCGCGCTTGCGAGATCAACGCGGAATGCCTGATGAAGGCAACCAAGGTCGACGGCATCTACGACGCCGACCCGGTTACCAATCCCGATGCCAAGCGCTTCGAGACCATCAGCTATCTGGAAGTCCTTTCGCGCGAGCTGCACGTCATGGACTCCACGGCCACCTCGCTGTGCATGGACAACAAGCTGCCCATCCTGGTGTTCGACCTCATGGTTCCCGGCAACATCTCGCGCATCCTGAAGGGCGAGAACATCGGAACCACCGTCACCGCGTAGCGCAGTTTACCTACCGCGCCATCTGCGGCGCAGCTATTCCGCAAATTTGAAGGGGAAGGACCCAAGATGATCAACGACATCATGGACAAGGCGCAAAAGCGCATGGAAGGCGCCGAGCAGCAGCTTGCCAACAATTTCGCCTCGGTGCGCACCGGTCGCGCCAACGCGATGATCCTCGACCGCGTGAAGGCCGACTACTACGGGGTTCCTACTCCCATCAACCAGATGGCTGCCGTGAAGACCCCCGATGCCCACACCCTGGTCATCGAGCCTTGGGACAAGTCCGCCCTCGGCGGCATCGACCATGCCATCCAGGAAGCCAACCTTGGCGTTATGCCCAACAACGACGGCTCCGTCATCCGCCTTTCCTTCCCGCCCCTTACCGAGGAGCGCCGTAAGGAATTCGTGAAGGAGTGCCGCGGCTATGCCGAGGAAAGCCGCGTTGCCATCCGCAATGCCCGCCGCGATGCCAATTCCGCGGTAGAGAAGGCGGTCAAGGACGACGGCCTGCCCGAGGACGATCAGCGTCGCGCCGAGGCCGACATCCAGAAGCTTACCGACCAGGCCATCGCCAAGATCGACGACGCCCTGGCCAAGAAGGAAAAAGAGCTGATGGCCATTTAGCCTTTCGAAGGCTTTTCGAATGAACTGTGCGCCGGCCTTACGTGCCGGCGCTTCAGGTTGATGCAACGGGTAAGGAACAGTGGAGGTACACGGAAATGAGACAAGCGCTTGATTACATCTTTCCCGATCCTCCTGCGGGGCTCGACCCCAAGCAGCTCGACCCGAACCGCGTTCCCCGCCACATCGCGGTGATCATGGACGGCAACGGCCGCTGGGCGAAGAAGCGTGCGCTGAACCGCCTGCGCGGGCACAAGGCCGGCATCGAGGCGGTTCGCGAGACCATCCGTTGCGCCAACGACTGCGGGGTGGACTACCTCACCATCTACTCGTTTTCCACCGAGAACTGGAAGCGCCCGCAAGACGAGGTGAAGGGCTTGATGGAGCTCTTCGCGAAGACCATGCTGGCTGAAGTGGACGGCCTTCACGAAGAGCATGTGCGCGTGCGCACCATCGGCGACCTTTCGGCGCTGCCGCAGGAAACGCGCGATGCCTTCGATGCCGCTTGGGAGAAGACCAAGGGCAACGATGGCATGACGCTGGTGGTTGCGGTGAACTACGGTTCGCGGCAGGAGATCATGTCGGCTGCGCAGGCCTACGCCGATGCCGCTATCGCTGCGCATGATGCCGGCGGCTCCATCCAGCTCGATGAAGCTCTTTTCGAGCAGGGGCTGTACACGTCCGATATTCCCGACCCCGATCTGCTTATCCGCACTTCGGGGGAAATGCGCATCAGCAACTTCCTGCTGTGGCAGATCGCCTATTCGGAGTTCGTGTGCACCGATGTGCTCTGGCCCGACTTCAACCGTTACGACCTGCTGCGCGCCATGCTGGAATTCCAGGGGCGCGATCGCCGCTTCGGGGCGGTGTAGCGCATGGCGAAAACGCGCATACGCAAGCCGTTTCTGCGGGGCGAAGGCGATG
>CAVHGQ010000033.1:0-6786 GCA_963635335.1 Candidatus Melainabacteria bacterium
TTTACATGTGCTACTTGACGCATGGTGTGCAAGCAATCATTTTCAGTCAGAACCAGGTTAACTTCTATACCCAGTGGGGCTTTACTGACGCGGCAGCTGGTGCCGCTGCTGTTTCGATGGCCATTACCTGGGTGGGCGTCGGTAAGTTCGTGAGCGTGTGGATCGGCGGTGAGATATCTGACCGCATTGGCCGTAAGGTCATGGCCGTTGGCGGTGGCGTTCTGTACATCATCTCGTTCACCATGATGCTGCTTACCGATAATTCTACGGTGGCCTGCGTTGCCGGCTTCCTTTCCGGAGTTGCCACTTCCGGCTTCTGGGATGGCTCGTTGTACCCGGCTATCGCCGAAGCGAACCCCAAGTACTCCGCTTCCACTACTATCGGCATCAAGCTGGTTATCTCGATTTCTGGTATCGTGTACCCGCTTTTCGTAGCCATGAACAGCGGCGACAACTGGCATATCAACATCATGATCCCGATCGTGATGTCGGTTATCGCCACGGTGATGGCGATCTTCACGCCGTTCATTTACGACGATGAGCGGAAGATCGCAGCCGGCGAAGGAGATGCGGAAGGCGCGAAGAACAAGGCTCAGGCGGAAATCCAGGCCGCAAAAGACGCCATGCTCGAGCAGCCCAGCGCCTTGGTGAACTTCGTTACCCTGTTCTTCGGGTTCGTCATCATGTTCATCATGTACGGCGCTCAGCAGTACACCAAGCAGTTCGGCCTTACCAACCTTGGGCTCGATGCGACAGCGGCTGCCGGTTTGACTTCCATCTACACGGTTGGCTCGGTGTGCGCTGTTCTGTTCTGGGCATGGATGATGGGCAAGCTGCGTTGGACGCCCATCAAAGTGATCCTCATCGACTCCATCTTGGCCGCATTTGCCCTGGCAATGGTTATCATCGCCTTGCCCCTTAACCTGGGCGCCGGTGTGGTGTACGTGGCTATCGCTGTGCTGGGTTTCTCTGCGGCCGGCGGCATGCTTCAGACCGGCGTTACGCTTCGCCAGATGATGTGCCCCGGTCCCCGTGGCCGCAACGTGGGAATGTACTACACCTTCATGGGCTTCGCCTCGGTTTTCCTGCCGTTCATCGTTGCCGGCATGACCAAGTCGGTCGGCGAGGGCAGCGCGGTGTGGATCATGATGATCTTGCTGCTTGTTGCCGCTTGCGTTTCCATCGCTATGTCGCTTTACGTTATCGCGCGCTTCAAGAAGCAGTTCGGTTACAGCGCGATGCAGCGTATGAAGGATTAGCATTCCATCCTGCTGGATGTGGCTTGATGGTGTGTGCCCGGTTGGCTCGCAAGCGAGCGCGCGCTAAGGGAGGGGCTTCGGCTCCTCCCTTTGTTATCCGCGGGGGTTTCCATCGGGCTTTAGCAGTCTGTGCTGTGGCTAGGGCTTTTCTACGGGAACGTTAGTGGGCGTTGATTGCATCGGGGGTTTCCTGAGGGGTGGTTCATGGAGACTTGATTACCTGGAGCCTTCCCGGAGCTTTCGCTGCGTGTTATGGGCGAGGTCTAGCTTTTGTCGTTTGTTTCGGGAGCGGGACGAACACGGCTGGCGGATGTTCTTCAATTGGACTAGGGCGCATAGGGCGGCTCTGCTCCGTATGCTCCGTATGTTTCCAACGTGTTAGGCAGAACGGATAGATTTGGCGTTATCTATCGGTTTTCCGCTATACTTAAACGCGTTTTTGCCATCGAAGACGTTGTAGGTAAAAGAGCACATGAATCTTTCCCAGCTGTATTACTTCCGTAAGCTCGCCGAATTGCAGCACTACACCAAGGCTGCCAAGGAGCTGTTCATCACCCAGCCGACCCTGTCGGGCTCCATCGCCTCGCTGGAGCAGGAATTGGGCGTTTCGCTGTTCCAGAAAGCCGGGCGCAACGTGGAGCTTACCAAGTACGGCTCGGAGTTCCTTATCTACGTGAATGCGTCGCTGGAGCAGCTGGACAAGGGCATCGCCATCATGAAGGGCTATTCCGGCGAAGGCGACGGCGGGATGATCGACCTCGGCTGCATCATCACCCTTCAAACCGATTACCTGCCTCGTTTGCTGAAGGGCTATTCCGAGGTGAACGACCATAAGACTGAGTTCAATATCAACCAGAAGCCCTCGCAGGAACTGCTTTCGGGCGTTGTTGAGGGCAAGCACGATGTGGTGTTCTGCGCGTTCGAGGAAGTTGACCCTAGCTTGCGGCAGATCCCCATCGTGGAGCAGCAGCTGGTGGTTTCGATGAGTCCGAGCAACCCCTTGGCGAACAAGGAGTACCTTACCCCTGATGACCTTCGTTCGGAATCGATCATCACGTATCGCGACGAGGTGCCGCTTGGCAAGTCGGTGAAGCACCTGCTTGACGATTTCGGCATCGAGAACGTGCGCTATGCCTATGAGGACGAGTCGATCTTGGCGGGTTTTGCGGCAAATGGCTCGGACGTTGCCCTGATGCTGGACACCTTCTTCCCGCATTCGCTGGACGACATCGTGATGAAGCCGTTGTACAACAATGACCTGGAGAAGCGGCGCTATTGCCACACCATCTACCTGGTTTACTGCGAGAAGAACTACCGCCCGTACTGCGTGGAGCATTTCGTGGAGTACGTTCGCGGGCTTCAGCTGGATCGCTCCAACTCCCCGAGCATTTACATCGACTAGCTTGGGCATTCCGGTTTCCGCGGCCAGGCCGTTGTTGCTTGGTGCCCGTTCGGAGCGGGCAAGCCTTGCCTTGGTTTTTGCGGCATGGTTGTGCGGCAAAGGCCGAGTTCTTTCTTCCTTTTTTGTTGTGAGCGCCCTGCGTGTGCGGGGCGTTTCGTCTATACGATAAAATGAGTCGCTATGATCCTACAGCTTGAACACATAACCAAATCATTCGGCTCCCGCGTGCTTTTTCGGGACGTTTCCTTCCGCTTGGAGGAGTATGACCGCCTGGCCCTGGTTGGGCCTAACGGCGCCGGGAAAACCACCATGCTCAACATCATCACCGGCAAGGAAGATGCCGATGAGGGTCGCATTGTCTTGGCGAAGGGCGCCAAGATAGGCTATCTGGAGCAGGAGGCAATCGAGATGGGGGAGCGCACCATCTTCGAGGAAGTGCTTTCCGCGCAGACCGAGGTGCTGAGCCAGGAAAAGCGCATGCGCGAGCTTGAGCAGTCGTTGGGCGAAAACCCCAGCGAACAGCAGCTTGCCGCATATGGCCGCGCGCGCGACCAATACGAGGCCATGGGCGGGTACCTGCTGGAAAGCAGGGTGCGTTCGGTCCTGTTCGGCCTGGGCTTCGGCGAAGACGATATGGCGCGCATGACCACCGATTTTTCCGGCGGTTGGCAGATGCGCATCGCCCTGGCGAAGCTTTTGACCAGAAACCCCGAGGTGCTTCTGCTCGACGAGCCCACCAACCATCTTGACCTGGAGAGCGTGAAATGGCTGGAAGGGTTCCTGCGCAGCTATTCCGGCAGCGTTATCGTGGTAAGCCACGACCGTGAGTTCTTGGACAACATGGTGGATCGCGTTGCCGAGATCGACCTTGGCACCGTTCAGACGTATAAGGGCAACTATTCCGCGTACCTGAAGCAGCGCGAAGAGCGTATCCAGCTCTTGCGCGAGCAGGCCGAGAAGCAGGCAGAGGAAATAGCCCATATGGAAGCGTTCATCGAACGGTTCCGCTACAAGGCCACCAAGGCCAAGCAGGTGCAGGACCGCGTGCGCAAGCTGGAGAAGATGGAGCGCATTCAGGTTCCGCCCGAGCGCAAGCGCGTGCATTTCAACTTCCAGCAGCCGCCTCGCACGGGCGATTTGGTAGTGGAGTGCAAGGGGCTGTGCAAGAGCTTCGGTGCGAAAACGGTGTACAACGGCCTTGACCTTTCCCTGTACCGCGGGCAGAAGATCGCCCTGGTTGGGCCTAACGGCGCCGGCAAATCCACCTTGTTGAAGATGATTGCCGGTGCGCTGGAACCCGATTCGGGCAGCATCAAGTACGGTGCCCACGTGAGCAAGACCTATTTCGCCCAGCACCAGCTGGAGGAACTGCATCCGGGCAATACCGTGTTCGAGGAGCTTGACGGCGCGGCGCCGGGCTGGAGCATCTCGCAGGTGCGCACGCTTCTGGGCGCCTTCCTGTTCCAGGCCGATGCGGTGGACAAGAAGGTTTCCGTCCTTTCCGGCGGCGAGAAATGCCGTTTGGCTTTGGCGAAGATGCTGGTGGCACCGCGCCCGCTTCTGTGCTTGGACGAGCCTACCAACCACCTTGATATCGCCAGTGCAGATATCCTCGAGCAGGCGCTGAAGCAGTTCGAGGGAACCATTCTGCTCATCACGCACGACCGTCATCTTATCCGCTCGGTGGCGAATCGCATCATCGAGATCAAGCCTGGCCAGGTTACTTCGTTCGACGGCGATTACGACTACTACCTGTACAAGACCGGCCAGGAAGATAGCCGTAGCGCGGTAGACGGAACGCTTGGCTCGCCCAAGGCTGCTCCTGCCGCTGCGTCTTCCGCGGCTTTCGCGAAGGCGTTCTCGGGCAATGCGAAGAAGGATTCGCTTACCGCACCGCGTGGCTCCGCTCCCAAGACCAAGGAGCAGAAGCGCGCCGAGGCCGAGGCCCGCAACCGCGCGTATGCCGCGCTGAAGAACCAGCGCAAACGCGTGAAGGAACTGGACAAGATCATCGAGCAGGAGACTGCCCGTATGGACGAGATCATGAAGCTCTTGGCCGACCCCGAGTTCTACACCAACGAGGATTCTTCCAGCGACGTGATCGCCGAGCATGCGAAGCTCAAGCAGTCCCTTTCTGCCCATGAAGAGGAATGGATCATGCTCTCAGAGGAGATAGAAGCGGAGATGAGCAAGGGGGCAAACGCGTAATGGCGCTTGATCTTCATGTAGTGCTCTTCGAGCCCGAGATCCCTCAGAACGCCGGGAACATCGCGCGTACCTGCGCCTGTATCGGGGCAACCTTGCACCTGGTCGAGCCCATGGGGTTCCGCTACACACAGCGTAATCTTGCGCGTGCCGGGTTGGATTACTGGGACAAGGTGGACATCGTGCGGCATGCCAGCGTTGGCCAGTTCCTCGAGCAGCGCGCCGGCAAGCGCCTGCTGTTCTTCACCGGCCGCACCGACCGCTCGTTCTATGACGAGCCCTTGGCGGACGCCGGTGAGCTGTACCTGGTATTCGGCCGTGAGAGCAGGGGGATAGACCCCGAAGTGCTGGATGCCTACCCGGATTCCTGCGTGCGCATTCCCATGCGCGAAGGGCTGCGCTCGCTGAACCTTTCCAACGCGGTTGCCATCGGCGCCTACGAGGTGCTTCGCCAGAATGCTTTCGTGGGGTTGGGCTAGCGCATGTCGTACCGGGTTCGCATAGAGAGCTTCGAGGGGCCCTTCGACCTGCTGCTGTACCTGGTTGGTAGGCAGAAGGTGAGCATCGGCTCCATTTCGTTGGCGCAGATCACCGACCAGTACCTGGCCGAAGTGCAGCGCATGCGCAACGTAGACCTTGACGTTGCGAGCGATTTCCTTCTGGTGGCTTCCACGTTGCTGGAGATAAAGGCGGCAAGCCTGATTCCGCAGGAGACGCCGGAAGACCTTCCCGATGAATTCGAGGAGATGTCGCCCAGCCAGATGCGCGATTCGCTGGTGGATCATCTTCTGGAGTACAAGAAGTTCAAGAACGCCGCTGCCGCCCTTTCCGCGCGGTTCGAGGCGGAAGGTCGTGTGCATGTGCGCCCGTTCGGACCTGACAGGTCGTTCTTAAACCTGGTTCCCGATTATCTGCAGGGCATCAAGATAGAGCGGCTGGGCGAGCTGTGCGCAGGCTGCATTGCCCGGCGCGATGTGTTCCTGCTGGAATCCGAGCACATCGCCGCCCGCGTTATCCCCGTGGAGACGCAGGTGCGTACCGTGTTCGACCGGGTGTGCGCTCAGGGCGGTGCCCGCTTCTCGGACTTCATCAAGGAAGACGATAGCCCGCATTTGGTAGTGGTCACCTTCCTTGCGATGCTCGAGCTGTTCAAGCGGAACATGGTGAGCCTTCGCCAAAACGAGCTGTTCGGCGACATAGAGATCAGCTACGTCGAGGGCAGCAGCGAAGAGCAGATACTCAACGATGAATTCGATTCGGCACAGGAGGTGCGCTGATGCACGAGGGCGATGTTGTGGAATCGTCGGTGGACGCTTTCGGCGAGGGCGCCGCGATGGACGGCGCTGTCGATGTTCCGGTCGAGGCCGCGATGGACGCTGCGGATGCTTTGGGCGTTGCGGAAGGCGAGCTGATCGTGGCCGAAGCTGGGCTGGGCGTTTTGACCCAGGGCGAGCCGACCGCGGCAGGCGAATCGGTTGTCGGGGTCAAAGGCGATCCGGCTGCGACCCAAACCGACCTGGACGCTGCGGCGGAAAGCGAACACGATGCTTTCGCTCCCGAAGAAGGGGACGATGCTGCCGTCTCTATGGCAATGCCCGAGCTGGCCAGCAAGCAGTGGCTTTCCGGTGCCATCGAGTCGATGCTGTTCGTAACCGACGAACCGGTGGGCGTTCTGACCTTCGCCGACATGCTCGGTGCCGACCCGGCTCAGGTTCAAGAGGCGCTTGTTTCGCTGCAGCAGAGCCTTGAGCAGGGAGAACGCGGCATCCAGCTTCGCGAGGTGGCAGGCGGTTGGCGCCTGTACACGCACCCGCGTTACCACGAGCTCATCGAGCGCTATGTGCTTTCCTGGGACACGCGAAAGCTCTCGCAGGCCGCGCTGGAAACCTTGGCGGTGGTTGCGTATTGCCAGCCCATCAC
>CAVHGQ010000033.1:7340-10604 GCA_963635335.1 Candidatus Melainabacteria bacterium
ACCGAGCTTGGCACCAAGGTAGACCCTGCCTGTGACCAGGTGCTTCTTGACGGCGAGCCCGTTGAACTGCCCGAATCGAAGCACACCCTGATGCTGAATAAGCCAGCGGGCTACCTTACCACCATGAGCGACCCGCAGGGCCGGCCCTGTGTGGCAGAGCTTGTTCCCATCGATGAGTTCCCGGGGCTCTATCCAATCGGCCGCCTTGATTACGACACAACCGGGCTGCTGCTGTTCTCCACCGATGGCGAGCTGGGGCATGCGCTGCTGCACCCCTCCCATCATGTGAGCAAGACCTATCGCGCACGGGTAAAGGGTATGCCGAGCGAAAAGGACCTGAAGCGCCTGGAGGAAGGTGTTCTGCTGGAAGACGGCATGACCGCACCCGCCAAGGTAAGGCTCGTTGGCGCCAAGAAGCCGAACGCCACCATCGAACTGACCATCCACGAGGGTAGGAAGCGCCAGGTGAAACGTATGTGCGAGGCCGTGGGGCACCCGGTGCTGGAACTGCATCGCCTGTCGTTCGGTCCGCTTGGCCTGGGCTCGCTTGCGGAAGGGCAGTGGCGTGAGCTTTCCCCTGAAGAGGTAGCCAGCCTCTTGGCGAGCCCCAAGTAAGCTGTTGCCCAAGTAGGGCATGGTAGAATCGATCTGATTTGTTTGCCACGTACATGGAAGGAATAGGCACTCGTCATCATGAAAACGCATTTCACCAAAGTGGCCGTTATCGGCCTAGGGCTCATCGGATCATCATTTGCGGCCGCATACCGTAATGCGTATTCCGATGCGTATCTGGTGGGCGTTGACTCTTCCGCCGAGGCACTTGCCGAAGCCCAGAAGCGTGGCTGGATCAACGAAGGGCACCTTTCCAACGAGGACTTGGGCACGGTTCTTCCCGAATGCGATCTGGTGATGATCGCAACGCCGGTTCCCGTTGCGCATACGTACTTCCAGGCTATTTCCGACTGCGATTATTCCGGCGTGGTTTCGGACACCTGCTCCACCAAGAGGATCGTGAGCCAGCAGGCGCAGCAGATCTTGAAGCGTCCCGAGAAGTACATTCCCGGGCATCCGATGGCCGGCTCCGAGAAGAGCGGCATCCAGGGTGCGCGCGAGGACATGTTCCAGGGCGCGCATTGGGTGCTGTGCCCCGACTCGTCCACTTCGGCAGACGACTACGCTAGCCTGCACGAGGCGCTTGCCGGCATGGGTGCGCGCGTGGTCTCGCTTCCGCGCGAACGCCACGACGAGGCCGTCGCCATCGTGAGCCATGTTCCCCATTTCGTGGCGTCTTCGCTGGTAGAGCTTGCCGTGCGCCATGCCGATGGGGAAGAGGCGCTGTTCCGCCTTGCCGCCGGCGGCTTCAAGGATTCCACCCGTATCGCAGCAGGTTCTCCCGCCCTTTGGACGGGCATCGCCTTCGACAACCGTGAGGCCATCGTGGAGGGGCTCGATGAGGTCCGCTCCATCATCGGCGGCTTTGCCGATGCCCTGCGTGAGGGCGACAAGGAGGCGTTCACCGCCCTGCTCGACCGCGCCGCCGAGGCGCGCCGAGCCATCCCCGCGAAATGGGTGCCCGCCACCGAAGATCTGCTGGAGGTTCGCATCCCGCTTGCCAACCATCCGGGCGCCATCGCCGAGGTTACCTCCATCGCCAGCAAGGTTGGCTGCAACGTGCAGTCCATCAACATCGATCACATCACGTCCTCGAGCGCGGTGCTGGACATGGTCCTTACCGACGAGGGCGATATCGGAAAGCTTTCCACCCAGCTTATCAAGGCTGGTTTCAGCATCTCGTTCAATCCGCTGAGCAAGGAGTAGATACATCATGGGCACTTCCAACATCACGCGCATCGAGCCTTTGTCCGGACCGCTGAAGGGCGCAGCGCGCGTTCCCGGCGATAAGTCGATTTCCCATCGTGCGGTTCTGTTCGCCGCCATGGCCGAGGGCACTTCCCGCCTTACCGGCGTGCTGGATTCCGCGGATGTGCGTTCCACCATTGGCGCCGTTTCCGCGCTGGGCGCCCAGGTTTCCCTTGAACGTCAGGTAGACGGCACCCTTGCCGGCGGCGTTACCGGTTGGGGCGCCGAAGGCCCCAACCAGCCCGACCATGCCATCGACTGCGGCAACTCCGGCACCACTTCTCGCTTGCTTATGGGCGTTCTTGCCCCGTGGAATATCCGTGTGGAGATTACCGGCGACGATTCCCTGCGCAAGCGCCCCATGCGCCGCATCATCGCGCCGCTGATGAAGATGGGCGTGCGATTCGAGCCCGAGGCCTGCGAGACCTTGCCCGTCGTAGAGGTGGGAAACCCTGCGCTGAAGGCCATCACCTACGATTCGCCCATGGCTTCCGCTCAGCTGAAGACCTCGGTGCTGCTGGCCGGTTTGGGTGCCCAGGGCACCACCACCATCAACGAGCCGGCTGTATCGCGCAACCATACCGAGCTGATGCTTCCCGAGTTCGGCGTGAAGGTTGAGCATGCCTTCCGCAGGGCTTCCGTTGAAGGCCTCGCCAAGCTGCATGCCTCCGAGGTGGACGTTCCGGGCGACCCTTCTTCGGCCGCATTCCTTATCTGCGCTGCCCTGCTGAAGAAGGGCAGCACGGTGCAGATCGAGAACGTGAGCCTGAACCCGGGCCGCGTGGGCTTCATCCGCACTCTTGAGCGCATGGGCGCCTCCATCGAGGTGCGCTACCTCACCGCCGAAGGCAAAGAGCCCATCGGCGTGGTGCAGGCTGCCTATACCGACCGCCTGGTTGGCTGCGAGGTTCCTTCCCAGCACATCGCTTCCGAGATCGACGAGATCCCGGTGCTCGCCTTGGTGGCGGCACATGCCGCCGGCATCACGGTGTTCCGTGGGGTAAGCGAGCTTACCAAGAAGGAATCGAACCGCCTTACCGCCATCATCGAGGGGTTGGAGCAGCTGGGCGTGAACGCGTGGGCGGAAAACGACGACCTGTACATCGAGGGCCAGCCGGACCTGCAGGTTCCCGAAGGCCTGGTATTCGATTCCCGCAAGGACCACCGCCTTGCCATGACCTGGTCTTTGGTGGGGCTCTGCTCCGATACCCCGGTCGACATCATCGACTTCGACTGCGTTTCGGTGAGCTTCCCCACGTTCCTGGAGAACCTTAAGGGGCTGGTGTAGTTGATCATCGCCATCGATGGGCCTTCGGGCGCCGGCAAGTCTACCGTTGCGAAGGCCATTGCCAAGGAACTGGGCTTTTCCTGCCTGGACACGGGGGCTATGTACCGTGCGGTTGC
>CAVHGQ010000033.1:10887-12115 GCA_963635335.1 Candidatus Melainabacteria bacterium
GTGGTGTTCCCGCAGGCCGAGGTGAAGGTGTTCCTTACCGCTTCGGCGGAAGAGCGCGCGCATCGTCGTGTGCGCCAGAACGCCGACCGCGGGGTGGGCTCCATCAACTACGATGAGGTTCTGGCCGACATCATCCGTCGCGATGAGCTGGATTCCAGTCGCGATACCGCGCCGCTTCGCCCGGCAGAAGATGCGGTGCTCGTCGATTCGTCCAGCATGCATATCGAAGAGGTAATCGGCTCCATCTGCGGCCTTGCCCGCGCAAGGATGAACCTGTAATGGCGTTCAACATCCACGAGGAATACTGGGACCGCCCGTTTTCCGGCAACGACCAGACCGATCGCATTCCGCACGGGTTGGCGCTTTTCGTTACCGGCGTGGTGGCGTTCCTAATCCAGATCTTCTTCCGCTTCCGCAAAGAGGGCCGTGAAATCGTCGATGCCTTCAAGGGGAAGAAGTGCGGTGCCATCCTCGTTGCCCCGCATCATTCGTACCTGGATGTGGCCATCATGTTCTTGGCGGTGCGCCCCAAGGGCTGGGTGCGCCTGATTGCGCGCGACTCGCTGTTCCATGCGGGCAATGGCTTGTTGGGCCTTATCATCTCCAGCGTGGGGGCGTTCCCCATCAAGCGGAACACGGCCGATAGAACCGCCATGAAGCGTGCTGCCCGCATGCTGAAGAACGGTGAATGGGTGGGCATGTTCCCCGAGGGCACCCGCCGGGGCAAGGGGAGTGCCGAGCCCGAGCTGCATGGCGGCGCGGCTCTGATCGCGCGCATGGGCAAGGCGCCCATCATCCCGTTGGGCCTTCAGAACGTGAGCGAGGTGAAGCGCAAGGGCGAGCGCGTGCGCTTTCCCCGCATCACCGCCCGTTTCGGTAAACCCATCGCGGTTTCCTCGTTCGATTTCCTTCCCAAGGAAGAGCGCATGGACGCTTGCTCTTGGTATGTGATGCGCGAGGCTTACGCGCTCACGTACAACTGCCCCGCCAGCGAGGTGGACATGGTACAGCTGTTCCCTGGCTCGAAGGACTACACTGCCGTTTTCGCTGAGCATGAAATCGAGCCGGTAGACCCGGCCTCTTTGCCCGACTACGAACCCAAGGAGGGCTAAATGGGCAGGCTTGAAGTAGTGAAGGCCGCCCATGCCGGCGCCTGCTATGGGGTGCAGCGTGCGCTCGACATGACGCTGAAGGCCGCCGAAGAGGGCGGCTCGGTGTGCACGTTGGG
>CAVHGQ010000034.1:0-11948 GCA_963635335.1 Candidatus Melainabacteria bacterium
AATGCCCTGGTATACCGGGGCAAGAGCACACGCTGGCATGAAGCAACACTATTAACTTGTTCATATATACAAAAGCACCGATTCAGGGTGCGTAAGCTCTAGCTAACCAATAATAGCCCGAATCATCGTGCTTGACCAGCATCGGCTTTCCACTGAAAAAATCGCGTTACCGAAGGGACGGTGAAGCCGATCTTTCGGTAACGCTCCAAAAGCAGCAAGCCCCACGCGACCTCGGGCAAAAGCTACTCAGCGCTCTTCGTTGCGTAGAACCACTTGCTTGCCACCGCAGCTGAAAGAGCCATCGGGTAACCGGCTCGAACCAGCTTGGCGTAAGCCGCCTGACGGGCATTCTTCGCACGAGGTGGCTTCCTGCAGAGCAGCGCATAAGCGCAGTCTTCCTGGCTGGGCCTTTCAGCAAGGTATTCATCGGGGAAGCCCGGCAACACCTCGTTGGGAACAATGCCATGGCCGCGAAGCTCGCGAACGATGCCGTCAAACCCCTTGCCCTGCCTCAAGCGGGAGCGAACAAGGGTATCCGCAAAGCGCGCGTCATCGAGGAATCGATAATCAATGGCCTTGCTGATGGCGGCATCCGCGGCAGCCCCATCGAAGCCATCGCGCATAAGGCGATTCTTCGTTTCCTTGATGGAGCGATCCCTCACCTTTACCAAACGAAGAACTTTTCCGAACGCAGCGCTTTCGTCAGACGAACCCGAAGAAGAGTCCGGGGCACCGTCAAATGCCCCGGACTCCCCTTCATGCTTCAAGCCTAAGCTTTTCACAGAAGGCATTATTCCTGGGGAACTTCAGCAACCGCCGCCTGCGGAGCCTCGCCCTCCAGCGGGGGCAGGCCGTACTCGACACGGATCTTGCTCTCGATCTCGTTGCGGATATCGGGGTTTTCCTGAAGGGTGCGTTTCGCCGCTTCCCTTCCCTGCCCCAAGCGCTCTTCACCGTAGTTGAACCAAGAGCCGCTCTTCTTCACCAGGCCGGCTTCCACGCCCATATCCAGGACGCAGCCTTCCTTGGAAATGCCCTCGCCGTACATGATGTCGAATTCGGCCTGACGGAACGGCGGCGCCACCTTGTTCTTTACCACCTTCACACGCACGCGGTTGCCGATGAAGTCGCCGTCTTTCTTCACGGAATCGAAGCGTCGGACATCCAGGCGGACACTGGAATAGAACTTGAGCGCACGGCCACCGGTGGTGGTTTCCGGGTTGCCGAACATGACGCCGATCTTCTCACGCAGCTGATTGATGAAAACGCACGTGGTGTTGGAGCGGGAAAGCGAGCCAGCCAGCTTGCGCAGCGCCTGGCTCATAAGGCGAGCCTGCAGGCCAACGGTGGTATCGCCGATCTCTCCCTCGATCTCGGCACGGGGGACAAGCGCGGCAACGGAGTCTACCACGACGCAATCGATGGCGCCGCTGCGCACCAGCATGTCGCAGATCTCCAGCGCCTGTTCGCCCGTATCGGGCTGGGAGATGAGCATCTCGTCCACATCGACGCCGAGCTTCGCGGCGTAGACCGGGTCGAGCGCATGCTCTGCGTCGATGAACGCCACAACGCCGCCGGCGGCCTGGGCCTCTGCGATGATATGGAGCGCAAGGGTGGTTTTACCGCTGGCCTCTGGGCCGTAGATCTCCACGATTCGGCCGCGTGGAACGCCGCCGATGCCCAATGCGATATCGAGCGGCAACGCGCCCGTGGGGATAACACCCACCTGCATGCTGGTGTTCTCGCCCAGCTTCATGATGGAGCCCTTGCCGAACTTCTGCTCGATCTGATCGGTAGTTATCTTGAGTGCTTTCGCCTTGTCCTGGCTCATTTCTTCTCCTAAACGAAGGTACTGCATTTGGACAGCAACCAGATTACACGAACACCTGTTCGAATGCAACCATCACTGCTGATGTGGCCTATGGTAGGTGCGCGATCTTAAACGGATGCGAAGAAAATGCGAAGCGAATAGCAAATAAATGCGAAATCAGTCGGAAACGGGCTTGGCCCCGGACGGGTCGAGCGAATAGGAGATAAGGCTCAGGGCATACACAACGGTTTGCGCGCGAACCTGATCCCGGTTTCCGGCGAAATGGCGAAGATAGGTATGCACCCCTTCGGCATCGGCCAAGCCGAACCACACCGTGCCCACGGGCTTGCCGGGCACCGCGCCGCCAGGGCCGGCGATCCCGGTAACCGAAACGGCGATGTCGGACTTCGCCAACCTGCGCGAACCTTGCGCCATCGAAGCAGCAACCTCGGAGCTGACCGCGCCAACGCGACGAAGGTCTTCGGCGGAAACACCAAGGACGTCCATCTTCACCTCGTTCGAGTAGCTGATTATGCCGCCCTCTACCACGCTCGAGCTGCCGGGAATGGAAGTGAGCGCGCCGCCGATAAGGCCGCCCGTGCAGCTTTCCGCGGTAGAGAGCTTCAGGCCGCGGTCCTTCGCCTCGGCCACCACGAGCTTTGCCGCATCGGCGATATCCGAATCGGTGGGAAACTCCGCTTGTCCCTGATCAGGCGCATCAACACCGCCTTCCACCGTGGCGCCGATAGAGCCGAACCCGAGAATAGGCGCGCTCTTCACGAAGTAGTCGATCATGGAAACGACCGTGAGCACCAAGGCAATGGCCATGAAGAACCACGACACCACATAAAGGGTGGCTTCCATGTCGGGATGGAGCGAAAGAAGCAGGTCGGAGCCCTTAACGATGAACAGCAGGATGGCGATGATCTGGAACACCGTCTTCGCCTTGCCGTACCAGCTGGCAGCGACAACGATACCGTGCGTGGCCACCAGCATGCGCAGCCCCGAAACGATGAACTCGCGGGCGATGATGAGCAGCGCCACCCAGGAAGGCAGCAGCTGAAGCTCCACCAAGGCGAGCAGCGCAGCGGCCACCAGGATCTTGTCGGCCAGCGGATCGATGAACTTACCGAAGTTGGTGACCTCTCCCCTGCTGCGGGCCAAGTAGCCATCCAAGGCATCGGTGCAGGACAATACCGCGAAGATGAGCGCGGCAACCCAGGGCTTCCACGTCTCCGCATCGGGCCATTGGGGAAAATAGTCCGGCCAAGGGCTGATGATGGCAACGACGAATACCGGCACCAGCAGGATTCGTATCAACGTGACGACGTTGGCAGGGGTCCAGAGCGTCGTTTCGTCGAATTCGGGATTACTCACCGAAAGCCTCCATCTCGTACATCAAGGTGTCGCCGATGGTCACACGCTCGAATTCGCCCACCGTGCCGCTGGCAAGATAGGTGACGCCGTCGACATCGGGTGCCTGGCATTGCGCACGGCCGTACAGCTGGCCGTCGTCTTCCTCGCCGAGCACCAGAACGTCCATACTGGAGCCAATTCGCTGGGAGATCAGGTGCGACGAAACCGAATCGGCGATATCGCGCAACTGGCGCACGCGGTCTTGCTTGGTGTCGTCGTCGATCTGATTCGGCATCGTGGCGGCGGGGGTGCCGTCTTCGGGCGAATAGGCGAAGATGCCGACGTAATCGAACTCAGCTTCGGCGACGAAATCGCACAACTCGTCGAACTGCTCTTCCGTTTCCCCAGGATAGCCGGCAATAAGAGTGGTGCGGATGGCCACATTGGGAACGCGCTCGCGAATGCGCTTCACCATATCCTCGTACTCTTGGCGCGAGCCCTGGCGGTTCATAGACTCCAGGATTTCCGGGTTGCAATGCTGCAGGGGAATGTCGAAGTACTTGCAGATGTTCTTGTGCGAGGCCACCACATCCAGCAGTTCGTCGGTAAGACCTGCCGGCTGGAGGTACATCACGCGGAACCAGGTTTCGGGGTGGGCTTCCGCCAGCTGGCCAAGAAGCCACGCCAGCGACTTGCGCGGCTTCAAGTCCAAACCCCAAATGCCCGAGTCCTGCGCGATGAGCACGATCTCCTTCGTGCCCGACTCGATCATGGCTCCCACCTCGGCAGCGATGTCCTCGTATTCGAAGCTGTGGTACCGCCCACGGATAGAGGGAATGGTGCAGAACGAGCAGAATCGGTTGCAGCCGTCGGAGATCTTCACGTACTCGCTGGGCGCATAATCAAAGGCGACCTCGTAGCGATCCTTGCCGCCAGTCAGCCCGAAAAGCCCGTCCATGATCTGAACGATGTCGTCTTCCTTCGCGCAGGGAACGATGCGATCCGCCTCCGAAAGCTCGGAATCCAGGTCTTCCCCGTAGCGGGAAGGCAGGCAGCCGCACACCACGAGCTTGGTATCCCCGGCTTTGACCGAATCGTAGCCTGCAACCTCGAAAATGGCCTCCAGGCTTTCCTCGGTCGCCGACTGGATGAACGAGCAGGTGTTCACAACGATGCAGTCGCTGGGCTCTTCAAGGCTGACGATGTTGTACCCTGCACGGATAAGATCCTGCTGCATATGGGCGGAATCAGCCTCGTTCTTGGCGCAGCCCATAGTAAGAAAGGCGATGTTCTTTGTCATGGTTCGGAATGGATCCTAGCGATAGTTGTTGAACTGGAGGGGCTGGCCGTAGTCCTGGCCCTTGAGGAAAGCGATGACCTCTTGCAAGGTGTCCAGCTTAGGGCCGGAAACGCGGAGCTTGTCGCCTTCGATGGTGACCTTCACCTTGAGCTTGGTGCCCTTGATGTCCTTGTTGATCTTTCCCGCGGTTTCGCGGTCGATGCCCTCGACGACTTTCGCGGTTTGGCGAACGCTGCCACCAGAAGCAGCTTCGAGCTTGCCCCAATCAAGGGAGTTCAACTCAACGCCGCGCTTGATGAGCTTGGAGGTAAGAACGTCTTTGACCTGGCCGCACACGAAATCGCTGGGAGCCGAAACGGTGAGCGTTTTCGCGTTCTTGTCCAGCGCGATGTCGGCGCCGGAGCCCTTCAGGTCGTAACGCTGGGCGATCTCTTTCTTCGCCTGGCCGTACGCGTTGTCCACTTCCTGCATGTCGACCTGGGAAACCACGTCGAAGCTAGATTCCTTAGCCATGAAAATCCTTTCCGTGTCAAAGAAGCGCCGATGCAGGGGCACCAGCGCTCCGTAATAAACTTATTTGCAACCGCCGCGAAAAGCCGCCCGTTCCACTTACTGCTGCGTTTTCGAGCTGGTCTTCGAGCTTGTCGAAGCGCTAGATGAGCTGGTCGAACTCGTTGAGCTCGTTGAGCTGCTTGAGCCGCTCGTGGATGAGGTGGAAGCAGCACTCGAATCGCGCTTGGCATTGGGATGGTTTGTATACCATTGCTCCAAGATGTCGCTGAAGTTGTAGGTGGTGTTCACGATGCCCGACTTGTTGGTTTCCAGCTGTTGCGCCTCGTCGTTGATGTAAACGGTTACGCCCTTGGTCTCGGTGGCCACGAAACGGATCTTCGAAGAGCTGGTGTACGACTTCTCTGCAGCGCCGGAAACCGTGCCGGACTCCTTAACCGCGTCGTCAACGTAAACCTCTATGTACGAGCTGCTGCCCTTGTCCACCGTGTACTTAAGCGTGAATTCCGTAGGAGCCGTTTCGACCGTGGTGGTTTGCTGCTGCTCCTGCGAAGCATCTTGCTGCTTTTCGGCGGCCTCTTGCGAAGTGGTGCCGACGCTCTGAGCGCCGGTGACGGGAATGTTGGCCTGGGTCTGCGTTTGATGCGACATATTGAGTGCAAACACCAGCGCAACCACAACAACGAGAACCGCGACAACCACGATGATGATGTTACGGTTACGATGCGGGTTGGGGATGTTGCGCGGTGCCGAGTACATGTTGCCGTACTTCCCCTCGCCCATGGCAGACCTTCTGGCCTTATGGGTAGAAGGCTGGCCTCCCTGAAGCGTAGGGTACACATCGGGGTTCTGCGAGTACACCGCGCGGCCGAAACCGTTGCTGCTGCCATCGTACTGGCTGCGGTCGTCGATAGGGCGACTGGAGCGCGTACGCGAGCCCGAAGAGCCAACGCGGCCGAACGACGACGTATTGGAAGAGCGGGAATCACTGCCCGTATCGTGCATGCGGATAGTCTCGCTGACGTTCTGATGCGCCTGCTCAACCTGGAACGCGTATTCCTGGTCCAAGTACATGCGACTCACGTCTTGGGCGTTCAACCCCAGAAGCCGCGAGTACGCGATGATCATGTTCCTGGCGTAGCCGCGCGAAGGCATGCGGCGGAAGTCGCTGTTCTCGATGGCGACGATGATGTCCTGACGGATGCGAAGCTCACGGGAAACGGATGCCAAATCCCAGCCCTTTGCAAGGCGCGCTTCTTTCAACACGTTGCCGAAGCTGATCTGATGCATTAGTCCCCCTCTCCCGTACGTTGCCTCTATTCGTCATTCTGCTCGAAGGCCTTGATGGTCTCGAGCTCCATCGGATCAACCAGCACCTCGCGGGGCTTCGATCCGTTAGGCGGACCGACGATTCCCTTTTCCTCGAGCAAGTCCATGATCCTGCCGGCGCGGGAATAGCCCACACTGAGGCGGCGCTGGAGGTTCGAGGTGGATCCCATGCCTGATGAGCAGACGATTTCGGCCGCCTCCCACACCAGCGGGTCGTCGGACCCGGATGCAGTGCCGCCGGAACCATCGGGCATAGAATCGCCAAGGGTAATCAGGTTGGTCTTCAGAATATCATTGTGGTACTCAGGCTCACCTTGGGTCTTCAATTTCTCCACGACAGCAGAGATCTCGTCCTCGGACACGAAGCAGCCCTGGATGCGCTGGGGCTTGGCCAGTTCGGGCTTCGAGAGCAGAAGGTCGCCCAGGCCGATAAGGTTCTCGGCGCCAGGAGTGTCCAGGATAACGCGCGAGTCGATGCCGGAAGCCACGTTGAACGCGATTCGGTTCGTGATATTGGCCTTGATAAGGCCCGTGACCACGTTGGTGGAAGGGCGCTGCGTGGCAACGATAAGGTGGATGCCCGCCGCACGGGCCAGCTGGGCCAAGCGGGAAATGGAGAACTCCACCTCTTTGCCGACGTTCATCATGAGGTCGGCCAGCTCGTCGATGATGATCACGATATAGGGCATCTCGGAGGCCGGGGCGTCGTTGATCTCCAGCCCCTTCTGCACCTTCGCGTTGTACTGGCCGATGTTTCGCGCGCCGATGCCGCTGAACACCTTCAGCCTGCGCTCCATTTCGGCAACCGCCCAAGAAAGCGCGCTGGCCGCTTCCCTGGCCTCGGTAACCACCGGGACGTACAGGTGCGGGATGCCGTTGTAGGGGGTGAACTCCACGCGCTTCGGGTCGATCATGATCATGCGCACTTCCGAAGGGGTGGCGCGCATGAGGATGGACATGATGAAGCCGTTGATGGCAACCGACTTACCGGAACCAGTGGTGCCGCCGATGAGCAGGTGCGGCATGGTGGCCAAGTCGCTGACGATGCTCTGGCCTTCCACATCTTTGCCGATGGCGATTTGCAAGGGGCCAGACTTCGCGTCTTTGATGACGTCGCCCAAGAACACCGTTTCGCGCTGCTTATTCGGCACCTCGATGCCCACGTAATTCGTGCCCGGGATGGGCGCGAAGATGCGCACGCCGGGCGCGGCCAAGGCCAGGGCGATGTCGTCGGTAAGGTTGGAAACGCGGTTCACGCGAACGCCCGAGGGCAAATCGACCTTGAACAGGGTGACGGTGGGGCCATGCACCCACCCCACCACGTCGGCACCCACGCCGAAGTCGGCCAGGGTTTCCTGCAGCAACATGCCCGTTGCGCGCAGGGACGCCTCGCTTTCCTTGGTGACGGGAGTTTTCTCGGCGGTGTTCAGCAGGCTCATGTCGGGAAGCTCGAAGCCCTCAAGGGGCTCGGGTGTGGCCACATCCGATGCCTTCTTGCGTGTGGTGGAACCCGCATCCTTCTTCGGAGCGGAAGCCACCTGCGCTTGGGGCTTCGCCTCGGGTTCGGGGCGGGAGCCGAGCTTGCGGGTCATCTGGCGCGGCTCGGGATCCTGTTCGGCCTGTTCGGCCTCCTCCGCCTTCTGGAACGCAAGCGTCTTGCCAGCCACCTCGCTGGCGCGCTGACCGTTGGTTTTATGGGGACGCGAGGCCTTCGCGACCTTCTTACCGCCGCCAATGAGCTGGGTTTCCTGCTGGGATACGGCATCGGCAGCATTGATGGCCTGGGTGGGCATAGCCGCTACGGCCGCGGAAGCCGCATCGCCCTTGCCGGCTTTGGGCTTCGGGGCGCGCTTGATGCGCGCAATGGAGAAGCGCGGCATCTTCGAGAAGCCGTCTTCGGCCTCTTCTTCGAAGAACTCGCCTTCGTCGCTATGACGACCGCGCACCTTCTCGATAACCGAAGAGATGGAGAAACCGATGATGATCAGGGCTATGACGATGAGCCCCACCATCACGATCATAGTGACCTCGAAGCCGAGCAGCTCGAGCCCGGCCCAGGCGATGCCGGCGCCCAAGTAGCCGCCCTGTTTCACCAGAAGCACCTGGATAAACAGGTTGTTCGGGTTGTCCTGAGCGGTGGGCGTGAACAAGGCCATGATAACCAGGAAGGCCACGAACAGCAGGGCGAACCCGATGGCCACGCGGGCAGGAACCATCTGCCGCTCGAAGCGGATGAGCAGCGTGACGGCAAGCCCGGCCAGCAAGAACGGCAAAACGTAAGCGCCGATGCCCAAGCACAGCTTCAGCCCAAGGGAAAGCGCGCCGGTGAGCACGCCATCGGGGCTGAGGAACGAAGTGGCGAACAGGGCAATGGCCAGCACGATGAGCGATACGGCCGCGATGTCGCGCCGGGACCGGTCATCAAGGATATGGCCACCTGAGGGCTGGAGAGCGGCCTGCCGGGAGACAGGCTTGCCCTTCCCTCCGGAAAGCGACCTTCGGCCACCTGGCTGGGAAGCTGCCTTTTCCGCGGCCTTCTGAGCACGGGTTGTCCTATTTGCTGCCATCTTCTTCCTTAGTTGCGTGTTTAAGTGGTTCGTTTAGGATCGACGGTTGTGCGAGGGCTAGACCTCGAGGATGTTCATCACCACGAGCGGGCGCTGGTTGGTGCGCTCCCACAAAATGGAGAGAAGCGCACTGCGAGCTGCCCTTTTCACCGCGCGGGTGTCCTCGCCCTTGGAAAGGGAGCGCTTCAGGGCAGACGCCACGGAGTTGCGCACCGCATCAACGAACTGTGGCTCGTCGCCGCCGGGGATGCCGTGCATTTCCACCTGAACGGAGCCCTGAAGGTCGTGAGTGCCCTTCTTCACGGCGCAGGCGATTACCGCAACGCCCTGGGAGCCCAGGTTGGTACGCTCGTTCAGCACGAACTCGGAGGTATCGCCGACGCTCAGGCCGTCTACGAGGATGATGCCGCTCTGCACGGGCTTGCCGTGCTTCACGCCCCTGGCCGTAAGCTCCAAGGTCTCGCCGTTTTCGCAGATGAAGATGTTCTTCTTCGCAACGCCCGTCACCTGGGCCAACTCGGCATGGGCGCGTAGATGCGTGGCCTCGCCGTGCACGGGCATGAAGTACTTCGGCTGCACGATGGAAAGAACCAGCTTCAGCTCCTCGGCCGAGGCATGGCCGGAAACGTGCACGCGGGCGCGGGACTTGTCGTAGACGTCCGCACCGATCTTCGCCAGGTCGTTCGTTACCTTGGTAACGGCCTTCTCGTTGCCGGGAACGGGCGTGGCCGAGATGATGACAGTGTCGCCCTCTTCCACGGTGATGGTTTTATGGTTGTCGCTGGCGATGCGGGCCAGGGCGGAAAGCGGTTCGCCCTGCGAGCCGGTGCACATGACCACGTACGAATCGGAGGGCATCCCCTTCAGGTCGTAAGCGTCGATGATGTCCTTATCGGCGATTTTCAGGTAGCCCAGCCTGCGCGCGATGTCGGTGTTCTGCACCATGGAACGGCCGGTAACGGCAACCTTGCGGCCGTTGCGGATGGCCGCATCGCAGATCTGCTGCATACGGTGGATGTGCGAGGCGAAGGACGCCACGATAACGCGGCCCTTTGCGTGCGAGATGATGCTGTTCAGCGCCTTGCCCACCTCGCGTTCCGAAGGGGTGAACGTGGGGTTGGTGGCGTTGGTGGAGTCGGACATCATAAGGTCCACGCCCTCTTCGCTGAAGCGCGAAAGCGCGGCGAAGTCGGTGCGGACGCCGTCGATGGGGCTCTGGTCCAGCTTGAAGTCGCCGGTGTGCAGCACGTTGCCCGCAGGCGAGCGGAAGAACGCGCCCACCGCACCAGGGATGGAGTGGTTAACGGCGAAGAACTCCACTGTCATGCAGCCCAGCTTCAAGGTCTCGCCGGCCTTGATCTCGCAGAGCTTCGCGTTCTTGATCTTGTGCTCCTTCAGCTTGCCCTCGATAAGGCCAAGAGTGAGCTTGGTGGCATAGATGGGAACCTTGCGGTCCAAGTCTTTCAGCAGGTACGGCAAGCTGCCGGTATGGTCTTCGTGGCCGTGCGTGATCACGATGCCGCGCAGCTTGTCGGCGTTTTCCAACACGTAGGAATAATCGGGCAAGATAAGGTCGACGCCAGGATGGTTGTCGTCAGGGAACATCAGGCCCGCATCGTCGAGGATCATGTCGTTGCCGCATTCGAAGGCGGTCATGTTCTTGCCGATGGCATCAAGGCCGCCCAGCGGGATGATGCGCAGCTTCGCCTTCGGGTCGCGCTGCTTGCTGTTCGCACCAGAGCGCCCCGAGCCTTTGCCGGAACCGCCGCGGCGCGGCTTCTTCGTGGCAGGCTTCTGGCTTGCCGGGGCATCGTCGAACTTGGAAAGCTTCGGGCGCTCCCTATCAAGATGAACGTGCTTCACCGATTCCGAGGGACGGTTCGCACGGGTGTTTTTCGGCTTGGTCGTTTCGTCAGTCATGTACTTCCTTGTCTATAGAGCTTACATACGTCAAATACCCTACGCGCTCATCTCTGAACGCGTAGGGCTTACTTCTAAGGTGCATCCGCCCAGGTAATTGCGCGGATTATTCAATTGGTGCCGAAGCCAGTCTTCGAATGGCTAGGCAAGTACCCCAACCTCACGCATAACCTGTGCAAGGTGCGCAGACTGCTCGGGCGTGGCATCGACGAGGGGAAGGCGCACGCCGCCCACGTTGAAGCCGGTAAGGTTGAGCGCTTCCTTCACCATGATGGGGTTCGCGGTAACGAACAGCTCGTCCATCAGGGGCAGAAGCTTCTCGTTGGCAACGGCAGCTTCGTCGAACTTGCCCTCGGCGCAAAGGGTGGTGATCTCCTTCATGCGACCAGGAGCAACGTTGCCGGTGGTGGAGATAACGCCCGCAGCGCCGAGCTTCATCATGTCGTAGGTGAGCGAGTCGTCGCCGGAGTACACATCGAAGTTGGCCGGAGCGTTGTCGATGATCTGCTTCACCTGGTCAAGGTTGCCGGAAGCTTCCTTGATGGCAACGATGTTCTCTACATCGTTGGCCAGGCGCAGAGTGGTTTCGGGCAGCATGTTGATGCCAGTACGGCCAGGGATGTTGTACAGGATGATAGGCAGGTCGACCGCATTCGCGATGGTCTTGAAGTGCTGGTACAGGCCCTCTTGCGGAGGCTTGTTGTAGTACGGGACCACCAGCATGAAGCCATCAACGCCCAGCTTCTGCACGTCCTTGGCGAAATCCACGGTGTCGGCAGTGCAGTTGTCGCCGACGTTCGCGATGATCGGGATCTCGCCGCCCACCTCGGAGACAACCGCTTCGAAAAGCTGCATCTTCTGAGGGTAGAACACCGTGGGGCTTTCACCCGTGGTGCCGTTGATGATAAGCGCATCACTGCCACCATCGGCCAAACGACGGGCCAGAGCGCGCGCCTGCTTGAGATCAAGCTCGAGGTTCTCATCGAATGGCGTGACCATTGCGGGGATCATGCGGCCAAAGCGCGGCTCGGTAGCAGTCATGTTTATCTCCTTCGATTACGAAAATGACGTGGCTCATTATTGCATGATGCGGCCTAGCGCGCCATGAAGTTCTCCAAACCAACAACCAAGCCGTCGCATTTGCCCACTGAACGGA
>CAVHGQ010000035.1:0-7955 GCA_963635335.1 Candidatus Melainabacteria bacterium
GAGCAGGAGGAGATTTCCTTGTAGGCGTTGTAGGAAGGCAGCCAAACCTCCAGGTCGTAGGTCTTGGCAGCGGAAAAGCCGATGTCGCCCGTGCACAGGCTGATAACGCGGTACGGCAAGCCCAGAAGCTGCAGGATGTTCTCGGCGTCGGCGACCATGGACTCCAGGTCGTCGTAGCTTTCCTCGGGTTTGGCGTACTTCACCATTTCAACCTTGTCGAACTGGTGCACGCGGATAAGGCCGCGGGTGTCGCGGCCGGCGGAGCCCGCCTCTTCGCGGAAGCAGGGCGTGAAGGCGCAGTACTTCAGCGGCAGATCTTCCGCGTCGAGCACTTCGCCGGAATGGATGTTGGTAAGCTGCACTTCCGCCGTGGGGATAAGGTACATGCCCTCACGCGTCTTGAACAGGTCGTCCTCGAACTTGGGCAGCTGGCCGGTGCCGGTAAGGGTGGTGGCGTTGGCCATGGCCGGGCACCACCATTCCTTGAAGCCGCGGGAGGTGTGCGTGTCGGCCATGAAGTTGATGAGCGCGCGCTCCAGGCGTGCGCCCAGGCCGCCTAGCAGCACGAATCGGCTGCCGGCAAGCTTCACTGCGCGCTCGGAGTCGATGATGCCGAGCTCTGCGCCCAAGTCCCAATGGGGCTTCATCTGGATGCCCTCGGCCTCGAAGTTGCGCGGGGTGCCCCAACGGCGAACCTCGGGGTTGTCGTCCTCGTCCTTGCCGACCGGGGTGGAATCGGCAGGCATGTTCGGGGTGGCCAGAAGCAGGTTGCGCAGCTCTTCATCCACCGCAGCGCGCTCGGCGCCGAACTTGGCAATCTGGTCTTTCAGATCGGAAACCTGGGCCTTGGCCGCTTCGGCTTCCTCCTTCTTGCCTTCGCCCATCAGCTTGCCGATGCTCTTGGAAATGGCATTGCGCTGGGCCTGGAGCTCTTCTTCCTTGGCGATCGACGCACGACGTGATTCGTCCAATTCCTGGAAGCGCTGGGAATCCCATGAGTGGTTGCGGTTCTTCATCGCAACAGCGACTTCATCAAGATGTTCACGGACGAACCGAATGTCTAGCATAGCTGCCCTTTCGATGTGCTCTAACTGGTGAATAGCTGCTTGGAATGCAGTGACGCTAGTATACTCTTAATCCAATGGCGAGCATGCCGTGCAAGGCGGTTCGCGCAATGAACAAATCCGCGAGAGGAACGTATGGATTTCGCAGAGCTATACCATTTCCTGTTCGAGACCATCGAAGGCATCGGCTGCATGGTTTTGGCATGCCTGGTTCTAACCACTATCATTGCCGCCGTGCTCGAATACAAAACGCGCCGCACCTTCAAGGACCGCGGCGAGCGCACCGACGACCTTTGGGACTTCGACGAGGAAGAAGAGAAATAATGACCCAGACCGTTTTGTACAACCGATCTGCCAACCCCGATTACATCCCGCGCGTTGCCGCCGTGCACGACCTGTGCGGCTACGGCAAGTGCTCGTTGGGCGTGGCCATTCCCGTGGTTTCCGCCGGCGGCTGCGATGTGTGCCCCGTGCCCACCGGGCTGTTCTCTTCCCATACGGCGTTCCCCGGTTGGTACATGCACGACACCACCAGCATCCTTTCCGACTACCTGGCCGCATGGCAGGGCATCGGGGTGGAAATCGATGCGGTGTACTCCGGCTTTTTGGGCGCGCCCGAGCAGGTGGACATCATCCGCAGCCTGTACGAGCGCTACCCCAAGGCACTTCGCGTGGTAGACCCGGTAATGGCCGACCACGGCAAGGTGTACCCCACCTACACGCCCGAGCTGTGCCAGGCCATGGCAGAGCTTGCCTGCGATGCCGACATCCTTACCCCCAACCTCACCGAGGCCGCCATCATCCTGGGCGAGCCCATCGGCGAAGACTGGAGCGGCGTGGACATTTCCGATGAAGAGGCCAAGCGCATCATCGACGCGCTGTTGGCGAAGGGCGCCAAGAACGTGGTGCTGAAGGGCATCCAGCGCGGCGACGGCATCATCCGCAACTTCGTCGCCGGCCAAGATTGCGAGCTGTTCGAGGCTAAGAACGAGTACCTGCCCTTCATGCTGCACGGCACGGGCGACCTGTACTGCTCGTGCCTGCTGGCCGCCATCATGGCAGGCAAGGGTCTGCAGGAATCGGTGGAATTCGCCGGCAGCCTGACGCACGACGCCATGATCGTTTCCAGCAAGCAGCCCGACTTCAAGAACCGCGGCGTGAGCTTCGAGCCCCTGCTGGGCAAGATCTGCGAGCTTCTTCAGTAGGAGCGACGGCCCGCCGAGTCATCGGGTGCCGGACTAGCGACATCCGCCCCATCGCGGCTGGAGCCACGTGCTCGGGCACTGCAGCATAATCGCGAACGGAAGGCGTTGGACCTGCGGGTTCGGCGCCTTCCTTGCGTCTGAGGGGATTGCTGACGCCAGGCAAAGCCAACGGGCCGGCGCCAGATCATCTACGGGAGCTGCCGCACACCTTCCACCGGGAACTTCCACCGCGAATTCGGCCAGCTCAGAGCAGGAGCCCTCGCCGCCCGCCGCCCCGGACTACGCTGCGGTATCGATACGCTGCTGCGGCGACGGCATAGCGCGCAGGAACAGAAAGCCCACCACGAACAGCACGGCTATGGAGAGCACGCCAAGCGAAGAGCTGCCCGTTATCTGGGTGAAGAAGCTCACCAGGAAGGTTCCCATAACGGCGGCGTACTTGCCGAAGATGTCGAAGAAGCCGTAGTACTCGTTGGCGCGCTCTTTCGGAATGAGCTTGCCGTACTCGGAGCGCGAAAGGGCCTGGATGCCGCCTTGGAACAGGCCCACGCAGATGGCCAGGATCCAGAACTCGAAGGCGCTCTTCAAGAAGAACGCGGCGAACAGCACGATGCAGAAGTACGCCAGCACGCCCACCATCAGCATGCGCTTGGTGCCGAAGCGCTTGGCCAGGTTGCCGTAGGCGATGGCCGAAGGGAACGCCACGAACTGCGTTACCAGCAGCGCCAGCACCAGCTGCGTGGAGTCGATGCCCAAATCGGTGCCGTAGCTGGTGGACATCTTGATAACCGTGTGCACGCCGTCGATGTAGAAGAAGAATGCCAACATGAAGAACAGCAAGCGCCTATCGTGCATGATGCTCTTCAGGGTGTTCAGCAGGCCAACCACCGTTGCATACACCATACGCTCGGAGCGCTTCTTGCCATGCAGCTGCTGCACGTTCTTGGCAACGGGAACGGTGAAGGCGATCCACCACAGGGCCGTTACCACGAAGGATATCTTCATGCCCAGCATGGCCGATATGCCGAAGCTCGGCCCGCCCAGCACAACCACCAGGCAGACGATGAAGGGGATGCAGGAGCCGATGTAGCCCCAGGCGTAGCCGTGGGAAGAAACCTTGTCGTAGCGGTCTTCAGTGGTAGCGTCCACCAGGAACGCGTCGTAGAACACCATCGACCCGTTCAGCATGATGGCAGCAACGACGTACACCACCAAGAACGCCAGCGCATGCTGAGGCACGCCCAGGGCAGCGCAGGCAACCGCGCCCGTTCCGGCGAAGCCCACCAGGAACTTCTTCTTGTTGCCGGCGATATCAGCCAGGCTGCCCAGCACGGGCATGAGCAGCGCCAGGATAAGCGAGGCCACCGTTTCGGCGTAGCCCCAGGCCACCACTACCGAAGATCCCGGCTCGGCGATTGAGGCGAAATAAACCGGGATAAGGGCCGTGGAGAGCATGACAAACGCGGAATTGCCCACGTCGTACAGCACCCAGCTGAGCTCTTTCCTCGTCAGACCAAATGTCATCAGCCCGTTATCCTTTCACCCTTGATCGCATATCACACAAGTCGCATGATGAACGCACATCAGTATAAATTGCGGGGCGCAACGGTAATCGGCGCCAATCTAAAATATCCGTAAGATCTGGAGGGAACCATGCCTGCAATCATCACCCACGACCAGTTCGGGCACGACGCCCTAGAGCTTCCCGCCTGCCAGTTCATCCAAACCGAGCGCGAGCGCAACGCGTTCTTGCTGGGCAACCAAGGCCCCGACCCGCTGTTCTACTGCGTGGCGAACCCCGCAACCGCGAAATACGTGAAGCTGGGCAACCACATGCACCACACCGCGCCTTCCGCGCTTATGGAATCCATGGCGAATTCCTTGGTTTACCTGCCCGAATCCGCCCATGGCATTGCCAAAGCGTACATCGCCGGCTTCCTGTGCCACTACCTGCTGGACCGCGCCGAGCACCCCTTGGTATACGCGCAGGAGTACGCGCTGTGCGAAGCCGGCATCGAGGAGCTTGGCCTGAAAGACGGCAGCGAGGTGCACGCCATCATCGAAAGCGACTTGGACGAGATGGTGCTATGGACGCGCCGCGGGAAGACGGTACGGAACTTCCGCCCGCAGAAGGAAATCCTGAAGGCCGACCGGCAAACGCTTTCCATAATCTCGTACCTGTTCAGCATGGCCGTGCGCGATGCCTACGGCCAGGACGTGCGTCCCGACTTGTTCTCGAAGAGCGTGCTGGGGTTCCGCCGCATACAGGGCGTGTTCCATTCGTCACGCGGGAAGAAGCGCGCCGTGCTGGGCGGCATCGAGCGCAAGTTCCGCAGGCACTCCTTCGTACAGGCTATGAGCCATCGCGCCGTCGAGCTGGACGTAAGCGAGTTCGAGAACCACGATCACGCCGCCTGGGTGAACCCCTTCAGCAAGGCAGTGAGCACTGCGAGCTTCCACGACCTGTTCGCCAAGGCCCTAGCACAGGCCGATCGCTGGATCCCCGTCATGGTGAGCGGCAAGCTCTCGCCCGAACAGGCACATGAGCTCACCGGCGGGCTGAACTTCTCGGGCGAAGCTGTGGAGGGATAGGCTACTCCCCGTCTTCTGCGAACGCGCGCGAGGGGGCGGCGATGCAGGCCAGGGAAACGCCCACCACGATGGCGCAGATGAGGGGCAGCAGCGCCAGCGGGCTGGCAAGCAGCGAATGCCCACCGGTATCCAGCAGCGATCCGGCAACCAAGGCCGCGATAAGGAGCAGGCCGGCCGCGGCCATACCCACCGCGCACCAAACGCGGCTGCCCGTTCCGCACAACAGCGAGGAAACCACGGCTGCCAGCACCCAGCCCACAATCATCGCCCAGGTAGAGGGCGTGGTGAGCATGGCCGCCGCAATGCCCTGAGCATTCGGGCCGAACGCCACCGATGAATAGGTGATGGCGTCCCACCCCGCAAGCTGGGCAGACCCCAAGCCCGCCAACGAAACCGCAAGCACCGCGGCGAACAGGGACGTTGCCGCTGCCTGGATGGGCCGCAGCAAGTAGCCTGCCGCGAACGGCGTGAAGGCAGCGAACCCGAACGACCCCAAAACCGCAGGCAGCACGCCCACATCAGAACAGGCCGTGCTCCGCTCGGGAAGCACGATGAAGTACCACCATGCCCCCGTCGCCGCAATGAGCGCCAAACCCAAGATGGGCGAACCCAGCACGCACAGCGAAACGCCCACGGCAACGCAGGCCACGGGCATGCCCACCCAGGGAAGAACCGCCGCCAAGGCAACGATGGCTGCCAGCACGCCCCACGAAACGGGATTGCCCCAAGCATCGGGCACGGCGATGGAGCCAACCGAAAGGAACCCAAGGATGGCGGCACCAGCCGCCGCCCAAACGCGCATGAACGCCGCCTTCATAAGGGGGCTTGGGCGCCAAGGCTCCAACGGCTCGTCATAAGCGGGATCTTGCGGGGAATCGGCTTCGGCCTCCAGGGCTTTCTCTTGCTCGGAAGCGGCGCCCTCCTGCCCCACCAGACGCTTGAGCTTGTTCGTCCCTTTACGCGGGCCGCCTAGGCACGGCACCAGGGCTTCCGCGAATTCCTGCACTGTGGCGTAGCGCGCCTCGGGGTTCGGGTCGAGCGCGGTAAACATCACGTCGTCCACGCCTGCGCCCAAGCCCTCCATGCACAGCGAGGGGATGATGATCTCGGCATCGTAGATGGCGTCTTCCGCTTCGGGGATGCTGTTGGCCAGAAACGGGTTCTCTCCCGAGATCATCTCGTAGGTAAGGCTGGCCAACGCCCATTCGTCGCAGCGCTCGTCAAGCTCTTTCTGCTGCATCTGCTCGGGCGGCATATAGCCGATTGTGCCGCCTTCCGCAGCGCCGTAACCCGCTTCGCCGGCCAGGCGCGCCAGGCCGAAATCGGCCACCTTCACGTGGCCTTCCTGGTCGATGAGCACGTTGTCGGGCTTGATGTCCAGGTGAAGCACATGATGCGCATGCGCTGTTTGCAGAGCGCGGGCCACCGCTTTGAACACCGAGCAGACAACATCGGCATCCACGTCGTCGGAATATTCGGCGAGCAGCTTCCCCAGCGAAATGCCGTCGACGTACTCCATGATGAGGTACGCCATGCCGTCCTGCACCTCGAAGTCGTACACCTGCACGATGGAGGAATCGGAGAGCTTCGCCGCGGTTCGCGCCTCTTCGAGCCCCGGCACCGAAGAGGTGTCCACCTTGTTGCCCAGAAGGATGCTGCCGCCTTCGGGGAACAGGGCTCCGGCCGATTCGTCCAGCGGCATGCACTTGATAGCGACGCGCCGTTCGATGCGCGTGTCCCACGCCGCCATGACCGAGGCGAACCCGCCCTTGCCGGCCTCACCTTCAAGCACATAGCGACCCAGCAGCAAATCGCCCTGAGGCTGAGCAGCGGCATAGGTTTCCGGATCGATATCGGAAGCGCTGGGGGTATCGGGGGCGCCAGGCAAAGCAGGCGCATTCAACCCGTCTTCCTCCCTAGGAAGGGCGAAGCGGCGACCCCCCTGCCCTGCCGGGCGGAAGCCGAACGAGCGCGAAGGGGCTATGCGCGCCGGCAACGTGAGCCACCCGGCCTTGCGCGTTTCCTCTTCCTGCTGATTGCCGGCGCGTTTCTGCACAGGCTATTCCTCGAAGGAGCTAACGAAGTACTTGATAATGGCCGCCGAAGTGGGCGTGCAGCGCTCGCCCGGAAGGCGGTTGGACACCAGCGGGATGCCCATGTCCAAGATGGCAGCCGTTGCCGGCGCCGGAATGGAAAGCGTGCCATGGGCGCATTCGACTTCGCCCGAGCCCGGCTGAACCGCCGTTGCGGTTACCGTTTCGGGGCCAAGCGCATAGAACGCCGCGCAGATGGCCAGCGCGTTGCGGATGCCGCTGGCGTTGCCCACCTCGTGGAAGTGGGTTTCGCCTACCTCGCAGCCGTGCACCTGGGCTTCGGCTGCGGCGAGGATGCCGTACACGCCGTGAAGGTCTTCCTTTATTTTCTCGGGGACTTCAAGGGCATCGATGGTCTCGTTCACTTCGACCACGTTGTGGTGATGCCGGTCGGGAACCACGGCAGCATCCATGACGGCATCGAACCTGTCGCGCTGCGTGGCGTCCATGGCTTCCAGCAGCGTGTCCAGTATGCAAGCGCGCGTTGCGTTTTCGCGGAAGTCGAAGAAAAGCTGCATGGCCGCCCCTTACTCTGCTGCGGGAACCTTCCCCGGAAGGTGATTGATAAGGTGCGCCTGGAAACCGGCGCCGAACCCATTATCTATGTTTACGACGCTTGTGCCGCTGGCGCACGAGTTCAACATGGAAAGAAGGGCGGAAAGGCCGCCGAACGACGCGCCATAGCCAACGCTGGTGGGCACCGCGATAACCGGGCACGATGCCATGCCGCCCACCACGCTGGCGAGCGCGCCTTCCATGCCCGCAACCGCGATGATCACCTGCGCCTGCATAAGGTCGTCCATATGCGCAAGCAGGCGATGAAGCCCCGCCACTCCCACATCGTAAAGGCGCTGCACCTCGTTGCCCAAGGCCTCTGCGGTAAGGGCCGCTTCCTCGGCAACGTACAGGTCGCTGGTGCCCGCGGCGCACACCACGATGGTGCCGTTGCCCGTTGGCTTCGGCATGGCGCCCACCAAGCCCACGCGCGGCGTTTCATAGAA
>CAVHGQ010000035.1:8196-11876 GCA_963635335.1 Candidatus Melainabacteria bacterium
GCAGGCGCCGTTTCACCTGCGGCAACGCTTTCCAAAAGATGCTCGATAGCAGAAGAATCCATGAAAGCCCCTCTCGATTCCACGGCGCCAGAAGCGCCCGAATTATCGACCGAATACTACCATAAGCAACGCCGCGTCACTAATTAGCTGTATGCGACGGTAGCCGAAGGCTGCCGAGCCCACCCAAAGCGCACAAGAAGGCCTGTGCGCGAGATACTGGGCAAGGCAACCCTATCAGGTCGGGCCGGGCGGTGGGACTCGGGGCATTCTGGAGCGCGGCTTCCAAGGAATTGCCGCAAAGAAATCGCCCCGGGTATTCGATCAACGATGCCGGGATGTGGTGAACCATGCGTCGAACCATCTCCGCGATTTCTTCCACCACCTTCACCCGCAATTCCTTGAAAGCCGAATCGAGCGGAAGCATGCCACGAATCGCACCGCCCGGCCCGGCTCCGATAAGCCTACTCGCCCAGCAGCTCGTCAACCTTCGGCAACCATTCGCTGATGGCGATATGCTGCGGGCAGATCTCCTCGCACGAGCCGCAGCTGATGCAGCTGTCGGCGCGGCGCCCGTAGCTGGTTACCTCGTTGCGGTAGAAATCCTTCGCCAATTCCATGTCGTCGTAGAGCACGCCCATGTTGTAGGCGCGGAAGTTGTACGGGATGGCGATCTTGTTGGGGCACAGGTCCACGCAGTAGTTGCATCCGGTGCAGGGAATAGCCGCCCGGGCATCGAGCGCAGCTTTGGCCTGAGCGATAACGGCCTGCTCTTCGGCAGAGAGCATCCCCGGCTTGGCCTTGCTCGCGAAGCCGATGTTCTGCCGCAGCTGCTCGGGCGTGCTCATGCCGGAAAGCACGCAGCTTACCTCGGGCATGTTCCACAGCCAGTCGAGCGCCCATTCAACGTTGCTGCGCCCGTAGCCGGAATCGTCGAAGGCCGCCTGCGCTTCCTTGGGAAGGTTCACCAGCAGGCCGCCGCGCAGGGGTTCCATCACCACCACGGCCAAGCCGCGCTCGGCCGCCATACGCATGCCCTTCAGGCCGGCCTGGTAATCCTGATCGTAGTAGTTCAGCTGGATCTGGCAGAAATCCCAGTCGGCAGCATTCAGTATCTCTTCGAACAACTCCAGGTCGTCGTGGAACGAGAAGCCGATGTTGCGCACCTTGCCGCTGGCCTTCGCGCGCACGATGCCCTGCACGGCATCGTTGCGCACGGTCTTCTTCCAACTGCCGCCGTTCATGGAATGCAGCAGGTAATTGTCTATGTAGGTGGTTTGCAGGCGCTCCAGCTGCTCGTCCAAGAACCGGTCGAAATCTTCAGGAGCCTTGTACAGCCATGCGGGCGATTTCGTGGCGATGCACACCTTCTCACGCAAACCGCCCTGAAGCGCTTGCCCCAAGATGCGCTCCGAATAGCCGCCGATGTAGTTGTAGGCCGTGTCGAAGTAGTTGATGCCGCCCTCGATGGCATCGTGGATCATCTGGATGGACGTTTTAACGTCCACTTGGTCAATGGTGTTGCTGTTCACTGTTTTGCCGCCGCCCTTCATGGGCAGGCGCATCACGCCGAAGCCCAAGGGCGAAACCTGCATTCCGGTGTTGCCAAACGCGCGCGTTTCCATGGCACCCCTCCTTGCCCTTTCGGCACCGCGGCGCTTTGTCCCCTTGCCGCATACGGCCCCGAAAGCCCGAATCTTCTATTTAGGAACAGTGTAGTGCAACGCCCCGGTGCGCCAAGCAGAAACGACCGAGCCAAAACATATAGGCACGCAGCCATTTCCACCGGCGGCGTTAACGGCTGCGTTACAAAGGGGCGGGGCGCATCGGGCGTTCTTGACATCGACTGCCTGCATACTAGAATCCAATTAGCACTCCAAGGCTCGGAGTGCTAATTGATTTTTTGAAGACAAAAGGCTTTCCGAAAGAAGGAACCGAATGAAGCAATTCCAAACAGAGAGCAAGAAGCTCCTGGACCTGATGATCAACTCCATCTACACCAATAAGGAGATCTTCCTGCGCGAGCTCATCTCCAACGCGTCCGACGCCGTGGACAAGCTCTACTTCAAGAGCCTTACCGACACCTCCATCGCCGTTTCCAAGGACGACCTTTCCATCGACGTGGCCTTCGACAAGGAAGCCCGCACCATCACCGTTTCCGATACCGGCATCGGCATGACCCAGGAAGAGCTGGAAACCAACCTGGGTACCATCGCCCATTCCGGCAGCCTGGAGTTCAAGACCGACAACGCCGACAAACAGGGCGAAGACGTGGACATCATCGGCCAGTTCGGCGTGGGCTTCTACTCTTCGTTCATGGTTGCCAAGGAAGTAACCGTAACCAGCCGCGCCTACGGCAGCGACCAGGCGTTCACCTGGAAATCGGACGGCATCGAGGGCTACACCATCGAGCCGGCAACCGAGGCCGAGGCAGCCACCATCGGCGGCGACCATGGCACCTGCATCACCCTGCACCTGAAAGACAACCAGGGCGACGAAGAGTACGACATCTTCCTGGACCAGTACGAGCTGCAGGCGCTTATCAAGCAGTACAGCAACTACGTGCGCTACCCCATCCACATGGAAGTCGAGGAGCGCAAGCCCCTGCCCAAGCCCGAAGACGCCGGCGACGACTACAAGCCCGAGTTCGAGACCGTGCGCGAGGTTAAGACCATCAACTCCATGATCCCCATCTGGAAGCGCCGCAAGTCCGAGGTGACCGACGAAGAGTACGCCACCTTCTACAAAACCGACTTCCACGATTGGGAAGACCCGGCCCGCACCATTTCCGTGCACGCCGAGGGCGCCCTTTCCTACGATGCGCTGCTGTTCATCCCCAAGCGCCCGCCGTACGACTTCTACAACAAGGACTACGAGAAGGGCCTGGCACTGTACAGCTCGAACGTGCTGATCATGGAAAAGTGCGCCGACCTGCTGCCCGACTACTTCAGCTTCGTGAAGGGCGTGGTGGACAGCCAGGACCTTACCCTGAACATCAGCCGCGAGACGCTTCAGCAGAACAGCCAGCTGCGCGCCATCGCCAACAAGGTGGAAAAGAAGATCAAGTCCGAGCTTGAGAAGATGCTGAAGAACGACCGCGAGGACTACGAGAAGTTCTTCGAGGGCTTTGGCCGCAACCTGGAATACGGCATCTACACCACCTACGGCGCCAAGAAGGACGTGCTAGCCGACCTGCTTCTGTTCTATTCCGCCAAGCAGAAGAAGATGGTCACCCTCGACGAGTACGTGGAGGCCATGCCCGAGGGACAGGAATCCATCTTCTTCGCCGCGGGCGAGCCGGTAGATCGCCTGGCCAAGCGCCCCATCGTGAACACGGTGCTGGGCAAGGGCTTCGACGTGCTGCTGTGCCCGCAGGATGTGGACGAGTTCTGCTTCATGTCCATGCAGGAGTACAAGGAAAAGCAGTTCAAGAACGTTGCCGGCGGCGACCTTGGCCTGGAAACCGAGGACGAGAAGGAGGCCGCAGAGGCCATCACCAAGGAAAACGAGGGCCTGTTCGCCGAGATGCAGAAGGCGCTCGATGGCAAGGTGAAGCGCGTGGCCGTTTCCTCCCGCCTTACCGACACACCTTCCTGCGTTACCGCCGAAGGCCCCATCACGCTGGAGATGGAGAAGATCTTGGCGCAAGGCCCCGATGGCCAGCAGGTGAAGAGCGACCGCGT
>CAVHGQ010000036.1:0-11706 GCA_963635335.1 Candidatus Melainabacteria bacterium
CCCGTATCGGGAATGCGCTCGATCTTCGTGCTCAGGCGCAGAGCCGTCAGAGCCAGCACCGCGAATGCGACGATGAACACCATGGCCACCACGAATGCGGCAACGTATCCGCCGCAGTTCTCTGCGATCAGCGGCCACATAATGCCAGCTGGCATGCCCATGATGTAGGCCACTGCCGTCACACGGCTATAAGCCTTCGAGTAGTTTTTGCCGGTGCCCAAAACCGCATTGCCCAGCAGCGGCGCAACAACCGCCGTCGAGCAGTAGTAGAAGCCGAAGCATGCGGCGCCGATAGGCAGCAGGGGCGTCGTTGGGAAGAACGAGATAAGTGCCAGGCAGACGATGCCGCTGATAGACGCAATGATAACAACCGGCTTGATCTTGATGGCGTCGGTGAAGATGCCCATAAGGACCTTCGCGACCGCCTGGCCGCCCGAAAGGATGGTTGCTATGGCAGCGCCCGTCACCGCAACCGCAATACCCGCCGCAGCCAGCTCATTCACGTAGGTGGCGAAGAAGCGGGCCACGAGCACAACCATGTTGCACAGGCCGATGGAGATAGCGAGGCACCAGAAGGCGCCGGTCTTCATAACCTTGTTGGCGTCGACGGTCCAGTTCCTTGCATGGGCAACCGCCGCCGCGCCGCCACCCTGCGCAGCCGACTTCGGCGACACATAGGGAAGCAGCCCGCGTTCAGACGGGAAAGAACGAATCCCGAAGATAGTGAGCGGCAGGCAGGTAATAAGCACGATTGCCGCGTACAGGAACAGCGGTGTATGGTAGTCGCCCGCGGCGCTCATGACCATCTGCCCCACAGGAATGAACACCACGCCACCGAAGCCGGTGAATGCGGCACAGATGCCGATGAGCGTGCCCGAATAATCCTTGAACCAGCGGTTGATCAGCGTGGGCATGCCCAGGTTGAACATGCCAACCGTTCCCGGAATGAGCAAAGCGCCGAACAGCACGAATACGACCACCGACGGCGCAAGAGCCATTCCGATAAAGCAGATGGCAACCCAAATGGCGAGGCACGAGGTGATAACCCTAAGGTCGTACTTCGCGTATAGGTTGCCCACGATAGGCGTGATAACGGCGCCGAAGACCGAGCCCACCGTCAGGTACATGGTGACGGCAGAGACCTCGCAGCCGAAGCCTTGCGAAATTGCCGTGTAGTACACGCCCAGGCAGCTGGCCTGCATTGCCATTGGGACGAAACCGAAAATAATGCCAGCAGCGACAATAGGCGCGTACTGGACGACTTTGCCGACTTGCAGCTCACCGCCTGCGGCTTCTTGTTTAGCCATGATTGACTCCCTTTCCTCTTGTGTTGAACCCTCTTCGAAGAAGATTCGTCCGCACTGACCGGCAAGGCTGCTTCCCTGCAGCTTTCGGTGGCCGCCAGCGTGGCCGGCGCTAGAGCCGGCGGGCGATGCCGCCACGATGCCGATGCAGTTCCCTCTGCGATACGGAGGAACAAGCGGGGCAACTGCGTCGATCCCAATGACGCAACGCCCGAACTTCCCCTTCGGGAAAGCGATCCCCTTGCTTTCCTCAGTACTTATAATCGTCCCCTATGCAAACCGCGTCCAATCAATAAAGGGAAAGGGATTGTTTCCTATGAGTTATAGATCTTAGTTATTTAACAAAAAGTCATACATTTAACCTGTATCTAATAAGTTTTATTAAGTTTTGCTTATTACCTCTGTTTATCGATTTATTTCGAAGCCACCATTAGACAAACCCGCTTGCAGCCGATTAGGCTGAAAGGGCGATACGGTTCGACCCCAAGACCTAAAACAAAGCGCGATGCCCCGTCATCGCGCCGATGAAGGGAGGACACCGTGGCAATCCTTACCGCAAACACCAAGTACGGCGCCGTACGCGGCATGCCGACAACCTACCAAGCAAGCACGATTTTCAAGGGCATTCCCTACGCGAAGCCCCCTGTGGGCGACCTGCGCTGGAAGGCGCCCGAGGCGCCGGATCCGTGGGACGGGGAGCGCCTATGCTACACCTACGCCGACATTCCCTTGCAGAAGCGCCCGCCTGAAGGCGACTTCTTCCGCAAGGAGTTCTACCCCATTGAATGGCCTTCTTCCGAGGACTGCCTGTACGCCAACGTGATCACACCGGCAGAAAGCCCCGACGAAAAGCTTCCTGTTGCGCTATGGGTTTACGGCGGCGGCTACATCCAGGGCTACAGCCAAAAGCTCGAAACGGACGGCGAAGCGTTCGCGCAGCGTGGCGTGATATACGTCTCGTTCAACTACCGCGTGGGGCCGTTCGGGTTCATAAGCTGCCCGATGCTCGATACGGAAGCGGAAACGGAGTTCGGCGGCAATTTCGGCTTGCTTGACCAGATTGCGGCGCTGAACTGGGTTTACGAGAATATTGAAGCCTTCGGCGGCGATCCTTCGCGCATCACCGTCTTCGGGCAATCGGCAGGCGCGCTGAGCACCTACAACCTTCTGTGCTCGCCCGCATCGCGCGACAAGATCGCCGGCGCCATCATGGAAAGCGGCGGCGGCCCCTTGTGCGACATGTTCGACGAGCCCGCAGTTCGCAAGTACTGCCAGCGCTTCTTGGAGTCGTTCGGGAAGAGCAGCCTAGACGAACTGCGCACCATCCCCGGCAAAGAGCTGTTCCAGGGTTGGCTCGATTACACGGAAAAGTTCCCGCCGGCGCCCCTGCCCTTGAGCCCCGTGCACGGCGGCCCTGGCCTTCCGGGGGACATGATCGACGTGTTCCGCAAGGGCGAATTCGCGAACGTCCCCGTTATTATCGGCAGCACGGCAGAGGAAGACCGCGCCTATGGCGACGGGTCGCCTGATTGCGCTACGGGAATGCGCGACAGCTTCCTTGGCGGCGTGATCTCCGTTGCCGAACGGCAAAGCCAGCCGGACCGCGTGAACGCCTACATCTACCATTTCACCAACGCGAACCCCGGGGAGCCGGCACACGGCGCGCATCATTCCAGCGAGCACTTCTACATTTTCCAGACGCTTCTGCGCAGCTGGAGGCCGTACATTGGGAAAGACTTGGATCTGTCGAATACCATGTGCGACTTCTGGACCAACTTCGTGAAAACAGGCAACCCCAACGGCGAAGGACTTCCGGAATGGCGGCCTTACTCAGCCGAGAGCAAGCAGGTTATGCAGCTGGACCGCGAAGGCTGCGAAATGATGGACTTGCCGGAATACAACGGCGTTTCGCGGCAATACGCGCGCGAATGCCTTGGGTAGCACGAAGCTGCATGCAAGAAGGGGCTTCGACCGAGGGTTCGCGAGCAACGGCCCAACCTCCGCTTAAGCTGCATCTTCGATCATCCTTTTGTCCCCATGCCGCGTAAAAAACGGCATATCAGAGCGGCGCCTCTCCCTTTGGCGTCGCTCTTCTTTTTTGGTGACGGTCGAGCAACTCGCCCTTCCCCGGTTACGCTTGGCGGCCAAATGCCGCCCAAAGGTCGGGAACCGAAGCGCGGCGCAGCGGACCTACACACCGTAGAGGGAAACCGCCTGCTTGAAGTGCTTCTTCAGGAACTCGATGAAAAGCCGGGTCGATTCCGAGAGCACGGCATTTTCCGGCAATTTCAAGTAGAGATAGCGCTTCATATCGCAATTGCGGATGCGGACGATGGATACCTTGTCGTAATGCGCCGAGGTGAACCAGGTGATGGAGGGGGCTATGCCGTAACCCACCCCGGAAGCGACCAGGTCGTTCACGATCAAGCACAGCTGAACCTCTGCCGCTATCTTCGGCTTGAGCCCCTCTTTCTCGAAGAGCCCGTCGATCATTGAGCGTACGCGGCAAGGAGCCACCGTCACCAGCGAATCGTCGCTGAGTTCAGCCAGGTCAATCTCATCCCGCTCAGCAAGCGGGTGATCCTTTGGCAGGGAAAGCACGAACGGCTCTGCCCCCAACGGGAGGTAATTAGGGCCGCTGTGCAATGAGGGCGACGAGAAGAAGGTGAGGTCTGCCTGGTCGGCATCGAAGGCCTGGGTCCGCGTCATTGCCACTCGCACCCTGATGTCCGGGTGCTCCCGACGGAACGCTGCGATCACATTGACGTCATCGCCCAAAGGCACGGGACTGTACAGGTTCACCATCTGCGCGCGAGTGCGCGTGAAGGAGCTGAGTGCCTGCGGTACCGCATCCACTGAATCGATGGCATAGGTCACCGCGCGATGTACGACGTGGCCGTCTTCGTTCAGCACAATGCTGCGACCCACGCGGTCGAACAGCAACGTGCCCATCTCTTCTTCCAGCGCTTTGATGGCCTTGGAAAGCGCGGGCTGCGAAACATGCAGCTTTTCGGCTGCCTTCGTCATGCTCCCGCAATCGGCAACCGCCTTGAAATAGCGCATCTGGTAAAGCTCCATTTGCCCTCCCCATCCCTGAAGCAATCCGTTTGCTTCACCTATTTTAGGCAATCGCGCGTCCCGCGTGTTTGCTGCGCTAGGCATAACAACGCAGAGCCAACCACGCCTGATAAAATGAGCACTAGATTGATTTCATGGAACCAAGATTCCAAACCGATCAGGAGAAGCGAAGGGAGGAAAAGATGATCCTCTACCACGGAAGCAATGTTGAAGTAAAACGCCCACGGCTCTTGGCGGCTCAACGCCCCTTGGATTTCGGGCCAGGATTTTACGTTACAAGCGATACTGGCCAAGCGACCAAGTGGGCAGAGCGCACCGCGCGCATCAGGAAAAGCGGCAGCCCGATTGTCACCGTCTACGAGGTCGCCGAAAGCTCGCTGGCCGAGATGAAGATCCTCTCCTTCGATTCCGCCAACAAAGAATGGCTGCGCCTTGTTGCGGCAAACCGCCGCCAGCTCGCAGGCGACGACGATTGGGACATCATTTCCGGTCCTGTGGCCAACGACCAAACGATGCCAACGTTGATGCTGTTCCTAGACGGCTTCCTTACCGAAGACGGGGCAATCGCACGACTTCTTCCGCAAAAGCTGAAGGATCAATTCGCCTTCAAAACCAACACCGCGCTGGCGGCCTTGAACTTCGTGGAGGCGAGGGAGCTATGAACAAATTGCCCTATTTCGCCATCGATTATTACGACCGGCAGGTTATCCAGAGCATCATCGACAAGTACGGCCTTGATGCGATGGACGCTACCCGCCAGTTCATCTGCTCCGAAACCCATTCCCTGCTGGAAGACGCCGAGAACAGCATGTGGAGCTTTCCGGCTTACGCCATTTTCGACATGTGGGAAGCGGAAAAGGTAACGGGCGACCCGCGAAACTCCCTTTTCATAAGGAGCGAGTGACATGGACGAAGAGCAGAAATTCTTTATCTACCTGCTTGAATGCTATGCCAGCGCCAAGCAGCGCGCCACGGGCGAGGTGCTGAGGGAATGGGACGCGCACGGAATAACGCAGTACGTGCTGGACAACTACCTGCAGTACCACACCGAGGCCATCGAGAACGCCTACGCGGACATAGACAGCATGCTGGAAACAGGCAAGCCGGCCTGGTAGTTGCACTAGGGATTCCCTTGGAGCCCCTTGCGCCTTCGCTATTGTCATAGTATCTTCGCCATATTGGTTGAAGTGGCGAAGATACTTGCTAGGTGGCGAGGATACTGTGGCTCAGTTCGAATACTCCAGACAGCTGAAAGCTCTTGCAACACCCCAGGTCATTGCTGCAGTAAAAGCCATTAGCGAACATCGTGGCAAGCAGGCGCTCTATGAGTCTATCCGCCCCGGCATCCTCGATAGCCTTGTGGAGGTTGCGAAGATACAGAGCACGAGCGCTTCCAACAAGATCGAGAACATCCTGACCTCGGACAAGCGCCTGCGCGAGCTGATGGCTGAAAAGACCGAGCCCAGAAACCGCGACGAGCGGGAGATTGCCGGGTATCGCTACGTCCTGGACATGATCCACGAAAGCCACGACGACATTCCCGTGACCCCCGGCGTCATCCTTCAGCTGCACCGAGACCTGTACCGATTCTGCGACGACGCATTTGCGGGACGTTGGAAGGATTCCGACAACGTGATTGCGGAGCGGAACCCAGACGGCGAGCTCGTAGCCAGGTTCAAGCCGACAAGCGCCGCGGCGACCCCGGGCGCAATCGCGAAAATCTGCGACGAATACAACCGGCAAATCCAGAACAAAACTTGCGAGCCGCTTTTGGCATCGCTGCTGTTCGTGTTCGATTTCGTGAGCATCCACCCGTTCAACGACGGAAACGGCCGAATGAGCAGGCTGCTCACGCTTCTGCTTCTGTACCGCTGCGGCTACACGGTGGGAAAGTACGTTTCCCTTGAAAAGGAGATCGAGCAGACCAAGGAAACCTACTACGAGGCGCTGGCCGCAAGCTCCGTGCGCTGGCAAGACGGCGAAAACAACTACCTGCCTTTCGTGACCTATATGCTGGGCGTGATATCCGCTTGCTACAAAGATCTGGACCAGAGGTTCGCCGCCGCCTACGAGCCACGCAGCAACGAAGAGCTGTTGCGAGACTACTTCGACCGCATGATTGGCACTGCGACAAAATACCAGATCATGGATGCTAACCCCACAATGAGCAAGCGCACCATCGAACGCATCCTGAAGAAGCTCCAAGACGAAGGCACCGTGGAAAAGGTCGGCGCAGCAAGGGCGACTGCGTATAGGAAGAACCAGACCGCAATCAGATAGGATCTACTTCTCTTCGGTCAGTTTGCCCTTTATTGAGTGAAAGTGACACATGTGTCACTTTCACTCAATTCTTAAGCACGGGTTTTGAAGGCGCGCGCACGCCTCGTTGTTCTTGGTGGCAGGTTGCGAAAACAGATAGCCAGACGGTCGCCCACTATCGCGTGCTAAAGAGGGACTGTCCCTATCGGCACGCAACCAGCGGCGCGGACGGGTTGGGCTTAGTCGCGGTTCTTCAGCCTTGTGGCCACATCGATGACGCAGAGGATAACGATCAGTGCCCATGACAGGACGTAGTACCACTCCAGGCCGCTGCCGGTAGCCAAGGCGAAAATGCCGACAGCCGTAGAGAATGCCGTGATGACATACAGGATGATGCTCGATGCCTTGCTTTTCTTCATGGGGTACCTTCTTCCTTGGGTCAAGCTGTTCAGCCCTGCTTTAGCTTCAAGGCGCCGGAGCGCTTTTGCTATAACGCTGCTACAAACCAGATGATATAAAGAAAGCAGGTCAGAACTTTTACCGTTCTGACCTGCTGAAACTCTTGGTCGCGGGGGCTGGATTTGAACCAACGACCTCCGGGTTATGAGCCCGGCGAGCTACCAGACTGCTCCACCCCGCACGATCCATCGCCTTAAGGGCGAATCGCTTTGTGCGACTTTTCTAATATACAGAGGTGCCGCAGTTAACGCAACTGAAATATTTCCGCTTCAAACGATGCACACATTTAACGGTTGTGTTTGGAAGCGGCACCCGGGGCGATGAGGGCTGCCGCGTCAGGCAGGCGTTCGACCGCACACGCCCTCGCCCGTTCCCCCACCTAGAACAGCAGGAACACCTTCGCCAGGATGAAGCCGATGATGCCGCAGCCCGGGAACGTGAGCACCCAGGTAAGCACCATGTGGCTGGCCTTGTTCCACTTCACGCTACTCAGGCGCTTCGAAGCGCCCACGCCCATAACGGCCGTGGTGGTGGTGTGCGTGGTGGAAACGGGCATGCCGGTGAACGTTGCCAAGCCGATGCAGAAGATGGAAGCCAGGCACACGCACGTGCCCTGATGCGTTTCCATCTTCACCATGTCCATGCCCACGTTCTTGATGATCTTCTTGCCGCCGATGGCGGTGCCCAGGCCCATGGCCGTGGCGCACAGGATGATGAGCCAGAACGGGAACGCCGCGTTGTCGGGGTTGGCGCCCATGCCCATGCACAGCATGATGCCCATCAGCGAAATGGAAAGGAACTTCTGCCCGTCTTGCGCACCGTGCATAAGCGCCACGCCTGCGCCGGAAATGCACTGGGCCCAGCGCCAACCCTTGGCAGCGCGGCGACGGTCGGTATTGCGGGCGGCCCGTTCCACCAGCTTAGTGAACAGCCAGCCGCTGCCGAAGCCCAAGCCCGTGGAAATGAGCAAGCCGTAGACGACCTTCATCCACTCGGCGCCGTTCACGCCGTCGATGCCGCCCTGCAGCGCGATGGCCGCACCGGTAAGGCCAGCGATAAGCGAATGGCTCTGCGAAGTGGGAATGCCCAGGTACCAGGTGGCAACGCCCCACACGATGATGGCCACCATGGCCGCCGCCAGCGCAAGCAACGCGGCGTGGTTGTCGCCCCCGAAGTTCACCATGCCGAAGATGGTCTTCGCCACCGCGGCGCTTACCGAGGTGATTACCACCAGGCCGATGAAGTTGCAGGCCGCCGCCATCATGATTGCCGCGTTGGGGCTCAAGCTGCGCGTGCCCACCACCGTGGCGATGGCGTTGGGGGCATCGGTTGCGCCGTTAACCACGGTGGCGCCCAAGGTCAGAACCAGAACAACGGCCAGGACGGGACTACCCGCCAGCGCCGACAAAAACGCACCGAACTCTATCACTTACCAACGCCCTCCATGGCAACGTGTATTCCGCCGGTTTCACGGAAAGATAACCCGCGGTCACATTTATTTAACCTCTGCGTAATGATACGTGAAAAGAAAGCGGTTCGGCACCGCAACCGGTAGCCGAACCGCTCAGTTTAGGCGAATACGCGGCGAAAAACGCTACGCTTCCGTGGGCGCTGTTGCATTTGCGCCCTCGCGCCGCTTCTCGAAGAAGCGCTGCACCAGATACCCGGTGGTGAAGATGGCGCACACGGTGGGCACCACGAAGAACATATAGGGCAGGTACGCCACCACGGTAAGGATGAGCGTTCCCAACACGCCGGCGCCCAAGGGGCGCATTTTCGGCAGCAGGCAGCAGCCCAGCACGTAGCCAGCGAACGGGATGGAGAACAGCCACAGCACCGTCATGGTTATGAGCATCAGCGCGCTGATGGGCGCCGTTACCAGCGGGAACAGCAGAAGCAGCGCGGCGAAGGGCGCCGCGATGAACGCAACCACGCCGGAAAGGAACACGCGGCCGGGCTTTTCCTTCGCCATCTTGGTTGCGCGCTGCAGCGATTCCTTGAACAGCAGCGCGAACAGCATGGCCAGCAGCATATGAGCGATGCAGGAGAACAGGCAGGGAGCCACCAGCGAGAAGGCGGGATCGGCCTGATCGCCTTGCATCGCACCTTGCAGCACGGATGAGTACTCCACGTTGGGGGCATCGGCGCCGTCTTCAATGGTTACCTGCGCGTCGGAGGGAACGCAGAGCTTGCCGGAAATCGCCGTGCCCTTCGCCACGTACACCGTGCTGGAAAGCGCCTGCACGTCGCCTTCGTAGGTGCCGGCCAGGTTCACCGTGGCCGCGGCGATGGCAACGCTCTTGTAGGTGCCCGCAAGGCTCACGTCCGAAGCGGCCACGTACACCCCGTTGGCCGAGCTCTGCGAATCGATGGAAACGCTCTGGCCGGCGATGGTGAGGTTGTTGCCCACCTTCACGTTGCGAAGGGAAACCTGCTGCCCCGCGGCGCGCAAGCTGCCGCCCACCTGGGCATTCGTCACATTCAGCTCGCTGCCGGCAAGCAGGGCGCTGCCACCCCTGCCCTGCCCAACGGAAAGGTCGGTGGCGTTCAGGGTTTGCCCTGCCCAGTACAAGTCGCAGCCAACCTGCAGCCCGCGGATGTCGCGTTCCGCCAGAAAGGCGTTGCCCGTCAGCTCGTCCTGATAGGTAGTGCCCTCGGCGGCGCCCTTGTCGAATGCCGAGCTGGACGCGAACGCAGCCGCGGGCACGCAAAGCACCAGCGCCAACACGGCCAGCAGGGCCAAAGCCTTCTTCCTCATGCGAACCTACCCTTCCGTGGTAACGGTTACTTCGTCGATTGCGATGGAGCGCAGGTACTCCTTGTCCAGGATGCACCCCAGGCCCGCCGGGTGGCTGGGCTCGTTCACGCGCAGCTCGCCGTTGGAAAGCTGGAGCGGCGGAATGGCGGTGTCGTGGTCGAAGTACGAGCTGTAGCTGGAAACGTCGGGCTGGATGGTCATGCCGGGCAGCGTGGCGAACGCCGCATGCATGCGCTTGGACACGCCGGTGTCGAACATGCCGCCCATCCACGCCTGCTTGCCGCAGCTGCGCAGCCACTCGTAGAAGTCGAGCGTGGGCTGGATGCCGCCGAACTTGGCGATCTTCAGCGCGTAGCACCTAAGGTTGTCGAATTCCATGGCCTGCTGCATGTCGGTGGCGGTGACCACCGATTCGTCCAGGCATACCGGCGTTTTCAGCTCGTCCTGCAGCAGGGACAGGCGCACGAACAGGTTCTTCTCGCCGCTGCGGGGAACGTAAGCGGGGTTGTACGGTTCCTCGATGCAGGCCAGGCCCAGCGTGTCGAGCTTGCACAGCACGTCGAGGCTCGACTCGTCGAACGACTGGTTGGCATCCAGCATGATGGTGAGGTCGGGGTGCGCGGCGCGCACGGCGGAAACGCATTCGAAGGCGCCTTCGGGCTGGACCTTCATCTTCACGCGCGTGTACCCCTGCGCCACCAGGGCGTTCACCTTGGCAAGCACCTCTTCCGGGGCGCCGATGCCCACCACGGCGCCGCCCAGGACCTTTTCCTGCTGCGAGCCGCCGATGAGCTGCGCTAAGGGCTGGCCCACGATCTTGCCGTACAGGTCCCAAATGGCGGGCTCTACCGCGGCCTTCGCCATAGGGAACGCCGCCAGCGCCGGGAAGGTTGCCAGCGACGCCGCAACCTCGCGCGGGTGCAGGTAGCGCTCGCCCAGCACCACCGGGGCAATGCGGTCGCGCACCACGTCGTAGTCCTGCGAGAGGGTTTCGGGCAGGTACCAGTCGGTGCTGAAGGAAACGCATTCGGCGATGCCGGTACGGCCCGCCCAATCCTCTACCTCCACGAAGAACGACTCGCGCTCGGCGATGGTGCCCTTGCTGGTTTTGATGGGATGGATGAACGGCTGTTTCACGCGAAACAACGTGAGCGCCTTGATGTCGATGCGCTTGTCGTAGCGCTGCTTCAGGGCGCGACGATCCGTCTTGCCCGCAACGGTACGGGGGAACTCCGGCAGCACCAGGATATGCTTCGGGTGGTGCAAACGCGACATGCAACCGTCCAGGTACCCATGCACCATATGGGCGAACTCCTGCGGGCACGAGGCTGCCGTTATGCCGGTTTCCTGCGGGGTGAGGCCCAGCTCCTCGTGATCGTGGGCGATTGCCTGGGCGGAATAATCGGCCTCGATGAAGGCAACCGGACGGTACCCCCATACCTCGTCGGCGGTTCCGAACACGTACGCGTCCTTCACGCCGGGGATGCCCAACAGCACATCGCACACCTCTGCCGGGTATATGTTCTCGCCGCCCGAGATGATGAGATCTTCGGTTCGGGCGTACACGCGAAGCAGCCCGTTGCGGTCGATGGATGCACGGTCGCCCGTTACGAAGAAGCCGTCGGCGCTTTGCGCCTTGCGCGCGTTCAGGTACCCCTCGAAGATGCCGGCCCCCTTAAGATGCAGCTGGCCGATGCCATCGGAATCGGGGCTTACCACGCGCGCCTCGTAGCCGGGCAGCATCTTCAGGCCGCCATCGAAGCCGCGGGTTACCAGCGCCGTGGCAACCGCACTGGAGGTTTCGGTCATGCCGTAGCTGGAGTACACCTTCGCCTTGGCGCGCAGGGC
>CAVHGQ010000037.1:0-11699 GCA_963635335.1 Candidatus Melainabacteria bacterium
CAGTTCACCTTCAAGGCCGAGGCAACGGGCGACAATGCCGTTTCTGCGCCGAAGCTTTCCGACGTAACCGTTACGTCCACGGCGAAGGGCGCGGATACCTATACGGGCACCTTCACTGGCACGCTCTCGGACAGCATGCAGGGCCAGACCTTCACCTACAACGTCAGCGAGACCGGCACGGCGCCGAGTGGCTGGACCTACGACTCCGGCACCTATACGGCCACGGTTCAGGTCGTCGAGCAGGACGGCAAGCTCGTCGGCAACGTGAGCTACGCCAAGGGCGCCGCCGCTGCTGACGCGATGACTTTCACCAACACGTATAAGACCTCTGGTACGCCCGTTCTGCACGTGAAGAAGACTGTTAACGGTGGCAAGGCCGATAGCACGTTCAGGGACAAGAACTTCACCTTCGGTGTCTACAATGCCGACTCCGAGGGGCATCGCACTGGCTACGCGCTTCAGCAGGTAAAGTGCACCCCCAGCGACAACTACGCCTACTTCAACTGGGACGCCAAGTACACCGAATCCGGTATGCATAGTTACGTTATCCACGAGGAGGGCACGCCCGAGGCGGGCTGGGCTTTTGCCGACGATGTACTGGTTACCGTGACGGCCACCGACAACGGCCAGGGCTCGCTCGTTCTGAGCTACGAATACAGCACCGCGACCGAGGACGGTACCAAGGCCCTGTTCGACAACACCTATACCGAGGCCACCAGTGCAACGCTTCAGGCGCAGAAGATCCTTACGGGCCGCAATATGAATGCGGACGAGTTCAGCTTCCAGCTCATCGACCAGAACGAAGGTGAGCATAAAGGTCAGGCTGTTGATACCAAGACGGCACCGGTTTCCAGGGATGGCGAAGCTGCAACGGTCACCTTCGACAGCCTTGAGTTCACCAGCGCTGGTACCTACAACTACGACATCAAGGAAGTAGCCGGCAGCCTGGCTCACGTAACCTACGACTCGAGCACCTACCGTGCGCAAGTCGTCGTTACCAAAGACGATGCAACCGGCAAGCTCTCTGCGCAGGTCAAGTACCTCAAGGGCGCCGAGGAACTTGCTGCGGATGCGCTGCCCACGTTCAACAACACCTACACCGCACCCGCCACCGGGGAGTTCCAGCTGAAGGCCAAGAAGACCGTCAACGACGCAGCGCCCAAGGCTGGCGAGACCTTCGAATTCTCCGCTAAATACGAGAGCGGCTATGAGGGCGCTAAGAAGATCGACGGCCTCATCGAAAACGCCAAGACCGATGCATCGGGCATGGCCACCTTCGGAACCGTTACCCTGGGCGAGGAATTCTACGGCCAGAGCTTCGTCCTGAGGATTCACGAAGAGGGAATGCTTAGCAAGGAGTGGACGAAGGCCGTAGACGTTTTCGCTACGGTAAGCGTCAGCCAGCCCACCGGCACCGAAAAGCCCGTTGTTACCGTCAAATACAACAACGAGGAAACCCAGTACGCCAGCTTCAACAACACGTACTCCACTTCCACGAGCGCAACGCTCAGCTTGAGCAAGGCTGTGACGGGCGGCACCGATGCCGTGAAGGACAAGGAATTCACCTTTGCTCTTTACAAGAAGGGCAGCGATGAGCCTCTTCAAACCGTAGTGGCCAAGGCTGGCCAGACCGTCTCCTTCGCCAACGCGCTCGAGTTCACCCAGGCGGGAGTTTACGAGTACGACATCAAGGAGCTGGGCACCAATGGGGATGGCTGGACGTACGCCGAGCCCACGACTGCAACCGTTACGGTAACGGAAAACAATGATCGCAGCCTGAGCGCTGAAGTGAGCTACGGCCGTGCCGTTCTCGATGGCTCTGCTGCCCTGTTCACCAACGCCTACCAGGCTTCTGGCAATGTTCCCCTCAGCGTGTACAAGACCGTCAACGGCGGCACCGACGTTATGAAGGACGAGGAATTCTCCTTCGACCTGTACAAATCCAATGTCGATGGCGTAGAGCTGGATAAGCTGGCGACCGTCACCGCAAAGACGGGTCAGAAGGCCTCCTTCGAAAGCCGGCAGATCGCTGCCGAGGGTACCTACTATTACCTCATCAGCGAGGTAGGCCATAACGACAACGGGTGGAAGGCCGACAGCGACGTGCTTGCCAAGGTGGTTGCTGCTGACAAGGACGGCAAGGGAACGCTGAGCTTCGATATTACCTATTCGAGCGTTGACGGCGCGAAGTCGCGCGCAACCGCTGATGGCTCGTCCGCTGCCTTCGACAACACCTATGCTACGAATGTCCAGCTCAAGCTGAAGAAGACCGTTAACGGCGGTGCGCTCCTGAAAGGCGAGAGCTTCGACTTTACGCTTAGCTCTGTGGATGCCTCTATCGAGGACACCGAGGTGGCCACGGCCACCGTGGACGCCAATGCCAAGGACGGCACGGTTTCCCTTGCGAACCTGACCTTCAGCGCGCCGGGCACCTACAACTACCGTCTTTCCGAGGATGCAAGCACGGCCGAGGGCTGGACGAACGACGACGACATCGACTTCACCATTACGGTTGATTACTCCGCCGATGGCCATTCGCTTGTGGCTACCCTGAACGACTCCACCGGCCGCATCACCCAGGGAGACGACGGCGCCTATACCGCCACCTTCAACAACTCCTACTACTCCGAGACTACTGCGACCTTGAAGGCGCATAAGACCATCGAGGGTGCCACCGATGTGGCCGCGGGCAAGGAGTTCAAGTTCGAGCTCAGGGACCAGTCCGGCCAGCTCATCGATACGGAGACTGCCAAGGGCGGGCAAACCGTATCCTTCGACGAGCTTTCGTACAGCAAGTTGATGTGCGGCACCTACACCTACACCATCAGCGAGTCTGCGGCCGATGGCAGCACCGCCGGTTGGGCCTTCCAGGATGCCGTCACTGCTACCGTCGTCGTTGGCATGGATTCCACCAACCGCCAGGTCGAGGTGAAGAGCATCACGTACTCCATGCTCGGCAACACCGAGTATGCGCCCTATGTTGAAGCTGACGGCACCCAGGCCGCCCTGTTCACCAACAAGTACGCAAGCACGGGCAGTGCTGACATCAGCGTGCAGAAGACCGTCAACGGCGGCACCGAAGCTGCCGAGGGCGAGTCGTTCACCTTCGAGCTGTACCAGGCCAAGAAGGACGAGGCTACCGGCGAATGGGTGAAGGACGGCGAAGCTATCGACTTCGCCTCCGTCAAGGCCGGCGACACGGCAACCTTCCCGGACAAGGACGGGAAACTTCACTACACTGCGGCCGACGATGGCAAGACCTTCACCTATATCGTCCACGAGACTGGCCACAACGAGGGCGGCTGGTTCGCGGCTTCCGACGTGCTGGCTACCGTCAAGGTGTCCGACAACGGCGACGGCACCATGAAGGCCGAGGTTGCCTACTCCAACGGCACAAATGCCGCCGCGTTCGACAACGTGAAGTCCACCGTTACCGGCAAGATCGAGCTGTACAAGACCGTCAACGGCGGCCCGGCCAAGCCCGAGGAAAGCTTCACGTTCCAGCTGCAGCCGCAGGACGGCGCGCCTGCTGCCGAGCAGACCGACATCACCGTCAACGGCGGCGGCAAGGCCGACTTCGGCAACATCGAGTTCACCGAGCCTGGCGAGTACCGCTACCTCATCCACGAGACTTCCGAGCTCGGTGATGGCTGGACCAACGACGCAGACGTGGAAGTTGTGGTGAAGGTTGTCCGTGACGAGGACGGCAAGGCTTTGAAAATCGAGTCCATCGACTACGGCAGCCGCGCCTACGAGGCCGATGGGGAAGTGATGGCACACTTCGACAACAAGTACGTTGCGCCCGGAACCCCCAAGGAAGAGGGCGCCCAGCCCAAGACTACCGAAACGGTGAGCGCTTCGGCGCAGGCCACCTCTACCACCAAGACGGGCGACAGCCTGATGCTCTTCGGTGGTGCGGCTCTGGCGCTTGTCGCTGTGGCTGCCGGCATCGCTGCCATGGCTTCCCGCCGCCGCAAGAACTAGCCTAAGCGCTAACGGCCAACCCCTCCCAAGGGCTCCGATGAGAATCGGAGCCCTTGCTCTTTTTTGGGGCAGATTCCGGCCCGCCGCATCCCAAAAAGTGCGGAAATCGGGTAAATTCCCGTTCTAAAAAGTGCGGATTTTGGGTAAATCGCTAATATAAAAAGTGCGGAAATCGGGTAAACCACCGTTCCAAAAAGTGCGGATTTCGGGAAGTGGTTGGATGTTCAAGCGAAAAATCTATGATGAACTGCGGAAATGGAAAGAAACAAACGGCAGGACTGCATTGCTTATCGAAGGCGCGCGCCGTATCGGCAAATCCACCGTGGTAGAAGAGTTTGCGAAACGGGAGTACAAGAGCTACATCCTTATCGATTTCTCACTTGCTTCCAAGGAAATCCGTTCGCTCTTCGAAGATCTGTCCAACCTCAATTACCTGTTCCTTCAGCTTCAATTCCAGTACGGCGTTCAGCTACATGAACGGGAATCGCTCATTGTCTTCGACGAGGTTCAGCTTTGCCCGCTAGCCAGGCAGGCGATCAAGGCCCTTGTCAAAGACGGCAGGTACGACTACATCGAAACGGGCTCGCTGGTTTCCATCCGCAAGAATGTGGAGAGCATACTTATCCCCAGCGAAGAAACGAAAATCCAGATGCGCCCAATGGATTTCGAGGAATTCAAGTGGGCTCAGGGCGATACCTCTACCGTTCCCCTGCTGGCCACCGCTTTTGCCCAGCGCACCTCGCTGGGCGATGCCGTTGTTAGGAAGCTGATGCGGGACTTCCGCCTTTACATGCTGGTGGGAGGAATGCCGCAAGCGGTGGAAGCCTTTCTCGAAACCAACAACCTGCAATCTGTCGACGAGGTGAAACGGGGGATCATCTCCTTGTACGAGGAAGACTTCTACAAGATCAGCCCGTCAGGCGCCTTGTCGGTGCTGTTCGACGCAATCCCGGCTCAGCTTGCCAAGAAGGCTTCCCGCTATCAGGTTTCAAGCGTTCTTTCGGGAAGGCAGGCAAGGGATATCCTTGAAGAGCTCTCCGAGCTGCGGGAATCCAAAACGGTTTTGGCGGCCTACCACGTGGACGACCCGAATGTGGGCATGTCCTCAACCATCGACCTGGAGAAGTTCAAGCTCTATCTCGCGGACACTGGCCTCTTCGTTACCTTGATGTTCAAAGACTCCGATTTCACCGAGAACGTCGTATATGAAAAGCTGCTCTCCGATTCACTCCCCGTCAACTTGGGCTCGGTCTATGAGAATGTTGTTGCCCAGGAGCTTGTCGCCCACGGCAAAGGGCTTTTCTACCATACGTGGCCGAAAGAGGGCGCGAACAGGAACTACGAGATAGATTTCGTGCTCTCGCACGGGAAGAAAGTCTGCCCGATAGAGGTCAAATCCTCTGGATATAAGACCCATAGTTCACTCGATGCGTTTTGTGGGAAGTACTCTTCCCGGGTGGGTGACCGGTACCTGGTGTACACGAAAGACCTTCGCAAAGACGGGGAGTGCACTTTGCTGCCCACGTGTATGGCCTCGTTCCTGTGATTGGGTGGAGGTTCCGCCGCTGAAGTCCCCGTTTGCTATGATCGGGTTCCATGGGTAGAAGGCGTAAACAACACGGGTGCTTGTTCAGGCTGGTGCGGGCAGTGCTGGGCCTGGTTCTTGCTGCGGTAATCGTGGTGGTGGGCATCCCGCTGGGCATCAATGCGTGGGTGTGCGGCAGCACGCGCCCTTCCATCGAAACGCAGCAGCAGGCAATCGCCGACGCCGGCACGTTCGACGCCGACGCCATCGTGGTGCTGGGCGCCGGCATCAATTGGGACGGAAGCCCCTCTGCTGTGCTGAAAGACCGCCTGGATGTTGCCGATGCGCTCTACCGCGCCGGCGTAGCCCCCAAGATCATCATGAGCGGCGACAATTCCGATTCCTCCTACAACGAGGTAATGGCCATGGCGAAGTACGCGCGCGCCAACGGCATCCCCGCCGACGATATCTTCTGCGACCACGCCGGCCTCTCAACCTACGATTCCATGTACCGTTTGAAGAATGTTTTCAGCGTGCAGCGCTGCGTCGTGGTAACCCAGGAGTACCATCTGTACCGCGCTCTGTACGACGCCCGCGCCTTTGGGATCGACGCCCGCGGCGTAAGCAGCGACCTCAGCGAATACGCCGACATGCAGTCGTACGAAGAGCGCGAGTTCCTGGCGCGCCTGAAAGATTTCGCCGGCGTGCTAACCAGGATGGAACCGGAAACGAAGAGCGCGCCCGTTTCGCTGGACCAGTCGGGAACCGTTACCCAGTGGTGGTAGCGCGGCTGGGGTAGGCGGCGGCGCAACCCATACTTATGTTAGGAGCAACCGTGCCAAAGATCGTGGTGGTGGATACCGACTTCGACAGCAATGACATCGAGGTGGAAATGGCCGCCAAGGCCGGAATCGAGATCGCCCTGTTCCAAGACCGCAGCCCCGAGGCCATCATCGAGCATGCCGCCGATGCCGACGGCGTGGTTACCTCGTACGGCAATTTCCCTGCCAAGGTGTTCGAGGCCCTGCCCAACCTGCAGGTGGTAAGCCGCACCGGCATCGGCTACGACAGCATCGACGTGGAAGCCGCCACCAAGAACCGCACGGCAGTGTGCGTGGTGCCCGGCTACGGCACTGAGGTTGTTTCCGACCAGGCAATATCGCTGGCGCTGACATGCTTGCGCCGCCTGAACGAAACCGATGCCGACATGCGCGCCGGGATCTGGGACTACGCTCGGCACCGCCCTTACGGCCAGGTGTTCGGCCGCACCTTCGGCGTAGTGGGCATGGGCGAGATCGGCCGTTGCTGCGCCAAGAAGGCCGCTGGCCTGGGCTTCAAGGTGGTGTGCTATTCGCGCTCGCTCGTTCCCGGCCGCCGCACGCCCGAAGGCTACGACATCCTTTCCTACGAAGACCTTCTGCGCGTGTCCGACGTGGTGAGCTTCCACACGGCGCTCACCCCGCAGACGCACCACATGCTCGACGCCGAGCACCTGGCCTTGATGAAGGAATCCGCCGTGGTGGTGAACACCTCGCGCGGCGCGGTTATCGATACGGTTGCCCTGGCCGAAGCGCTTCAGGCCGGCAAGCTCTGGGGTGCCGGCATCGACGTGTTCGAAGGCGAGCCGGTGGATTTCAACCACCCGCTGCTGAAGGCTCCGCACACCGTGCTCAGCCCGCACGTTGCCTATTGGTCGGAGGAATCGGGGCTTGAACTGCACCATCGCAGCATGCAAGCAGCAATCGACGTGGTGCTGGGCGTGCGCCCGAAAGACTGCCTGAACCCTCAGGCCCTGCGCTTCTAGGGGAAAGCCATGCTGGTTGGCATCATCTCCGACATACACGGCCACCTGAGCGATGAGGCTCAGAGCGCCCTGGAGCCCTGTGACCTTATCCTGTGCGCGGGCGACGTGGAACGCCCCACCATACTTATGGAGCTCGACGCCATCGCGCCAACCGTTGCGGTGCTGGGCAACTGCGACACCAGCCTGCGCGGCATGGACATCCCCTTCACGGCAAGCCCGCGCATCGGGGGAGTGCGCTTCTTCATGACGCATCGCCCCGAAGACATCGGCACCCCCGCTGAAGACGTGCAGGTGGTGGTGCACGGCCACACGCATATCCCGCGCGAAGAGCGCATCGGCGATGCGATGTATCTGAACCCGGGAAGCGCCAGCAAGCCCCGCGGCGGCAGCGCGAAGGGAATCGCCCGCGTTTCCATCGAGTCCGGCAAGGTGGCCAACGTGGAGTTCGTAACCTGGGAGTAGGGCGCAGTCTGGTTGGCCTTGCAGCCGAAGGGAGCGGCCAAGCACGCGGGGAAAGCAAGGTGCGAGGCGCACCGTCTTGTTGGACGACAAGGGCAGTGCGGCCAGAAGCGTGCCCGCGCATGTTCTGCTCGGGGCCGGTGCCCGCAACCATCGCCTCCGATTGACCAAATCACGGGCATGCCGTAAAATCTACGACTGCTTATGCAATGCGCCGTTAGCTCAGCTGGTAGAGCAGGGGACTTTTAATCCCAAGGCCGCGGGTTCGACTCCCTCACGGCGCACCATCCGAACATCTGGCCACAGCCCCACCGGCTGTGGCCTTTCTGTTTCCGCGGGTCCAGGGGTTAGCCGCCACGCCACAGCGGCGCAGTCGCGAAGTCGGCTCCAGCAGCTGCCGCCAATCAGGACTTCGCGCTTTGCCCGCCCAACCATACCGCGCCAGCCCTTCCCGAAGCCCGCCGTGGCCTCAGTCCGCCACAGATTCCGCCGGCGCAGCCGTACTTGGCCAGCGCCCTGCGAGCCCGCTTCCGCCCCTGCTGGCAACATGTGGTGGCCTTGTGGGTTTTCCTTGCAAAAAAATCAATGGGTTGATAGACTTTCCATTTGCGTTTGACTACCTACCTGTATCAAAGGAGCTGTCTTGGCTAAACAAGATGCAATCGAGCTTGAGGGCACTGTTGTAGAAGCCCTTCCGAACGCCATGTTCAAGGTCGAGCTCGAAAACGGTCATGAGATCTTGGCCCACATTTCCGGCAAGATGCGCATGCACTACATCAAGATCCTTCCCGGCGACAAGGTCCAGGTCGAGCTTTCCGTGTACGACCTCGATCGTGGCCGCATCACCTATCGCTACAAGTAGGAAACGCTATTTCACCAAACCAACTATCGCCTGCGGCTGGGCGTGGTAGATAAAAAGAAACACATTACCGAAAGGAAAATGATATGAAGGTACGTCCTTCGGTCAAGAAAATGTGCGACAAGTGCAAGATCATTCGACGTCATGGCAAGGTGCTCGTAATCTGCGAGAACCCTCGTCATAAGCAGCGTCAGGGTTAAAGAGAAAGGGAACGTATTCATGGCACGTCTCGTTGGTGTCGACCTTCCTCGCGACAAGCGCATTGAAGTCGGCTTGACCTATATCTACGGCATCGGCCTTACCACCTCTAAGAAGATCCTCGCAGAGACCGGCGTAAACCCGGACACCCGCGTGAACGATCTTACGGAAGATGAGCTTTCCAAGCTTCGCGATTACATCCAGGCTAACCTCACCACTGAGGGCGACCTGCATCGCGAGGTATCCCAGAACATCAAGCGCCTCATGGAGATCGGCTGCTATCGTGGCCTGCGCCATCGCCGCGGTCTTCCCGTTCGCGGTCAGCGCACTCACACGAACGCTCGTACCCGCAAGGGCCCGAAGCGTCAAATCGGCGGCAAGAAGAAATAGGGGTGTAACTAGTGGCAGCTAAGAAAAACGTTCGCACGCGCATCAAGCGTTCTGACCGCAAGAACATCGCTGTTGGCGCTGCACACATCAAATCCACTTTCAACAACACGATCGTTTCCATCACGGATCCTCAGGGCAATGTGATCTCCTGGCAGTCCGCTGGTACCGTCGGCTTCAAGGGCTCCCGTAAGTCCACGCCGTTCGCAGCTCAGATGGCAGCTGAGGCAGCAGCAAAGACCGCTATGGAGCATGGCCTCAAGAAGGTTGCTGTGTACGTGAAGGGCCCCGGCTCCGGTCGCGAGACCGCTATCCGCTCCCTTCAGGCAGCAGGCCTCGAAGTAGCCAGCATCCAGGATTGCACCCCTATCCCGCACAACGGTTGCCGTCAGCGCAAGCGTCGTCGCGTCTAACTGAAAGGATCGATACACTATGGCAATTAATAGGACTCCGGTTCTCAAGCGTTGTCGCCAGCTCGGTCTGGATCCTGCTGTTCTCGGTTACAGCAGCAAGAAGGAATCCATCCGTCAGCCCAAGCGTCGTCGCAAGGAATCCGAATACGGTATGCAGCTGCGCGAAAAGCAGAAGGCCAAGTTCATCTACGGCGTTCTGGAAAAGCAGTTCCTGGGTTACTTCAAGCGCGCCAAGTCCATGCCCGGCGTTACCGGTGCAAACCTCATGCGCATCCTTGAGTCCCGTCTCGACAACGTTGTGTTCCGCCTTGGCTTTGCCAAGACCCGCAAGGAAGCTCGCCAGATCGTGACCCACGGCCACATCCAGGTGAACGGCCGCCGCGTGGACATCCCGTCCTTCCGCGTGCGCCCCGGCGACCTTGTTGCGGTTGCCCCGAAGGCCAAGGAGCTTCTGGTGATCAAGTCCGCACTCGTTTCCAACGAAGGTGTACAGGTTCCCGCATGGCTCGAGGTTGACATCGAGAAGCTTCAGGGCAGCGTTCTTGCTCTTCCCGAGCGCGATCAGATCGATCTCGACATCAACGAGCAGCTTATCGTCGAACTTTACTCGAAGTAGCAAACGCACTGCGGTTTATTAAGGAGGCTTATTCAATATGACAGAGTTCATGAGGCCGACAGTAACGATCGAAGAGGTCAACGAAACCGTTGCCCGCTACATCGTAGAGCCGCTAGAGCGTGGCTACGGTTACACTCTTGGCAACTGCATGCGTCGTGTTCTGCTCTCGTCTTTGGACGGGGCGAAGGCGACCGCCATCCAGATCGATGGCGTCCAGCATGAGTTCACCACCGCCGAGGGCGTGATCGAGGACATCACCGATATCGTCTTGAACGTTAAGGGCCTGGTTTTCAGCGCCCTTAACGGCGACATCAGCGAGGCAACTGCACATGTGCATGCTGAAGGCCCCTGCACCGTCACGGGCGCTGATCTTGAGGTTCCCACCGAGTTCACTCTGATCAACCCTGAGCATGTCATCGCAACCGTCGCTGATGGCGGAACGCTTGATATGACCGTCCGCATCGGCGTTGGCCGTGGGTACGTTTCCGCCGAGCGCAACAAGCGCACGGAGGATCCCATCGGCATCATCCACGTTGATTCGCTGTTCTCACCGGTTCGCCGTTGCACCATGGGCGTCACCGACACCCGTGTTGGCCAGCGCACCGACTACGACAAGCTTGTTCTTGAGGTTGAGACCGACGGTTCCATCAACCCCACCGAGGCTGTGTGCCGTGCTGCGAACATCATCAACCAGTACATGGGCGCATTCCTGATGCTCGACGAGGTTGAGGAAGACGAGGAGGGCGAGGTGGTTTCCATCTTCGCCCCCGAGAACCAGGAAACGAACGCCGAGCTCGACAAGCAGATCGAGGATCTGGACCTTTCCGTCCGCTCCTACAACTGCCTGAAGCGCGCCGGTATCCACTCCGTGCGTCAGCTGGTCGAGTACTCCGAGAACGACCTGCTCAACATTAGGAACTTTGGTGCGAAGTCCATCGAGGAAGTGAAGGACAAGCTCATTTCCATGGACCTCAATTTGAAGCAATAGGAGATTTTAAGATGAGGCACAACTACAAGGGCCGTAAGCTTGGCACCGACTTCAGCCACACCAAGGCAATGAAGAAGAGCCTTGTTGCCGCTCTGTTCACCAACGACCGCATCAAGACGGTCGAGGCTCGCGCCAAGGAGATCCGTCCTGATGTGGACAAGATCATCACGTGGGCCAAGAAGGGTGACCTGCATTCCCGCCGTCTGGCCATTGCCAAGCTCGGCGATAAGGAACTGGTACGCGAGGTATTCGAGAAGGTTGCTCAGGGTCAGTTCGCTGACCGCCAGGGCGGCTACACCCGCATCCTGAAGCTCGGCAACCGCAAGGGCGACAACGCTTCCATGGTTATCATGGAGCTCGTCACCGAGCCCTGCCAGCCCAAGGCTAAGGCTGAAAAGCCTGCTGCCAAGAAGGAAGCTCCCAAGAAGGAAGAGAAGCCTGCTGAGGAGCCTAAGGCAGAAGAGGC
>CAVHGQ010000038.1:0-11495 GCA_963635335.1 Candidatus Melainabacteria bacterium
CTGCTTCCACCCAGATCGGCGCACTACGGTTGCTGATGGGTCATATGAATACCGTTCTTGCTCGCAAGAAATTTCGTGTGGCCTGCAATCTGTGTGATCGCAGGTTTTTCTTTTGTTCGGCGCAAAATGGTTCGTGCATGGTAGCACCAAACACAGGAAGAAGGAGGTGGGCACCATAGCAGCTCAAGAACCAAGGCTCAATGACGCAATCAGGGTCAAAGAATGCCGCCTGATCGCCTATGATGGGTCGCAGTTGGGGATCTATCCCATCGAGCAAGCCCAGCGCATCGCCGATGACCAGGGCTATGACTTGGTTGAGATCGCGCCTCAGGCTAAGCCGCCGGTATGTCGCATCATGGACTACGGTAAGTTCAAGTACGACCAGGCTATCAAGGCCAAGCAGGCTCGAAAGAACCAGAGCAAGGTTGAAACCAAGGAAATGAAGTTCCGCCCGAAAATCGATGTGGGCGACTACACCACCAAGAAGAAGCACGTGCTTCGCTTCTTGGAGGCAGGTTCCAAGGTCAAGATCACCATCATGTTCCGTGGTCGTGAGATGTCTCATCCCGAACAGGGCCTGAGCATCCTGGAACGTCTGGCCGATGATCTTAAGGATGTAGCGGTTATCGAAAACCAGCCTAAGATGGAAGGCCGCAACATGCATATGCTCATCGCCCCGTTGCCCGCGGCGGTGAAGAAAAAGAAGGAAGAACAAGGGAAGGACAAATAATGCCCAAGATGAAGACTCATTCCGGCACCGCAAAGCGCTTCCGCGTTACCGGCTCCGGTAAGATCATGCGCTCCAAGGCTTACAAGTCTCACATTCTGACCAAGAAGAGCCAGAAGCGTAAGCGTAATTTCCGTCACGAAACCGAGGTTGCTGCAGCCGACAAGAAGGTAATCGCACGCAATCTTGGTCTTCGATAGTAAAGGGAGGAATCCAGTATGCCTCGTGTAAAGCGCGCAGTATCCGCTCACAAGAAGCGCCGTACCGTTCTCAATCGTGCAAAGGGTTACTACGGTGCAAAGTCCCGCTCCTATCGCGCCGCGAAGGAACAGGTTCAGCATTCGCTCCAGTACCAGTACCGCGATCGTCGTGCTAAGAAGCGCGAGATCCGCCGTCTCTGGATCACCCGCATCAACGCTGCAGCCCGCATCAACGGCCTTTCCTACTCCGTGTTCATGAACGGCCTGAAGAAGGCTGGCGTTGAGCTGGATCGCAAGGTCCTCTCCGATATGGCCATCAACGACCCTGAGGCTTTTGCTTCCCTGGTCGAGGTTGCCAAGAAGGCCCTGTAAGCCTTAGCTTCCAAGCTTTTGAAGCCCGCTCTTCGGAGCGGGCTTTTTGCTGTTCTGGACTTTGATGAGGGGTGGGGCGTGGCAAGCCTAAGCCTGCCTGGTGAGTGGGTTGGCCGGCTGTGGCTGGACGAGCAAACGGGCGGCCCAATCCGTTGCCGGTTTCATTGGCTAGAGCGGCGGGCTGGTTTCTATCGGGCGTGCCCTTTGCCTTCGCTCGCGTTTCCGTATCGGGGTTGCGGCTGGCTCTGGTATGCTGTCGGTGCTTTGTTTCTTGGGCGAAGGGGATCGCTATGGAAAGCAGGGGAGTTAAGCAGGGGTTCACGCTGCGCCATGGGCTGGTTGTTGCCGCGGGCATCCTGATTGCCTTCGGGCCATGCGCGCTGGTGTACAACGTGTGGTCCATTTTCGTGGTTCCGGTTTCTTCGGAACTTGGAGTTGCCCCTGCGCAATTCACGTTCTTCATCACCCTTACCTACCTGATCGGTGGAATAGCCTCGCCGTTTGCGGGCAACCTGCTGCAGCGCTTCGACCTGCGTGTTGTGCTGTCGGTTTCCGTGTTGCTCGTCTCGATCGGTTTACTCGGTTGCTCGTTTTGGCAAGATATCTACCTGTTCTATCTTTCGGGTGTGGTGGTTGGCCTGGGTATCGTATCGCTGATGTTCCTTGCCATACCGACGCTTATCAACCGATGGTTTTCCGAGCGCACCGGCTTCTTTATTGGCCTGTGCTTTGCCATGTCGGGCGTTGGCGGTGCGGTTTGGAGCATGGTGGGCGGCCTTGTCATCGATGCGTATTCTTGGCGAACGGCTTACTGCGCGTTCGGTTTTATCGCCCTATTCGTGGGGCTTCTTGCCACAGGTGTTTTCATTCGCAGCTACCCGTCTGAGGTGGGGCTTCATCCGTATGGTGCTTTGATACGCGATGAGGGCGGCGATTGCGCTGAAGCAGCCGAACAGCTCGAACCCGAGGCGCAGATGGGTGTTTCCGCTCATGACATGTTCCGCTCTCCGGTGTTCTATTTCCTGGTGGTATCCATGGGGTTGTTCAACGCTCTTACGGTTTCGGTGAACCTGTACGCAACGTACATCCATCATCTGGGCGAGATGGGCATGGCGGGAATCACTCCGGAAACCGCGGTGATCATGGCCTCCACCGTGGCCTCGTGCCTAATGGCTGTTTCTGCCTGCGGGAAGGTTCTGCTGGGCGCCCTTACGGACAAGTCGCTGATGGGTGCCTTGGCGCTGGCCTGCGCGGCGGGCACCATCAGCATTCTGTGCATGTGGCTCGGTTGTTCTTCTATGTACGTTGTTGTTGTCGGGGGAGCGCTGGGCGGCTTGCTGTATGCGGCCATCGATGCGCTATCGCCCTCGATCACCCGCCAGATCGTGGGGCCGCGTGACTACACCATCATCTATTCGCGCGTTGCCATTGTGGTGAACCTGGCGGGCGCCTTCGCGGCAACCACGTTCACGGCCGTTGCAGATATAAGTTGGGATATCGAGTGGGCCATGTCGCTCGGCCTGATAGCGGTAGCCTTCCTGTGCGGTATCGCGGCCATCCGTGGGAGCAAGAACCTTAAGCAGACGCTGGAATAAGCTTTGGCCTGCGAGTTTGCACGCGTGGCTGATGGCTTGTTCGGGTTGTTGGGGCAGGGATTTTCTTCGAGCCGCGTCGGCTTATTTGAGCTGTCAGCGTAAGCGGTTCGTCTGGGATTCAATGAGCCTTCATCGACGCGCGTCTGGAATCATATTAGGCTCCTGATAGCAGAGCGGCTAGCGCCAGGGGTCTTCTTCGAACTCGGCGGCTTTCAGGGTGCCGTCGTGGTAATCGGAGTACGGGTCGTACAGGTCGTCGTCCTCGTTGGCTGCGCGAATCAAGCTGTTGGCTTTTGCTGCGCCAGGCGAGGCCTTTGCCTTGGTGGCATTGGCCGAGGATGCGGGGCGCTTCGGGCTCGGCTCGGCCGTTGGGTATGGCTTGGCTTCGGTCGCCGCTGCCGCTATTCCCCTGGAACCCTTGTTGGCGCCGTTCGCTTCACGTTTGCTTGGCAGGGGAGTGAAGGTGGGGCACAGGGTATAGCGCTTTTCGCTGGTTTCGCTATCATCGATATTCACGGACACAGCCCCTTTCGTAAACCTAGCCCTTTGCGTGGTGCAACCGCTCTGCACGCAAGGGCGCCAGAACAGTTTACCTAAGATGATGGCGAGGCATACAACGGCGGCTCTGCCGCTTCCATAGAAAGGAATCCCCCCATGAAGATAGAGACCCTGAAGGACAACGGCGAAGAGCTTCGTTTGCGCATCTCGGCTTCTGCTGCGGAAATGACCAAGGCATTCACCGACGGCTTGGATGCGTTTGTGCTGCAATACCAGCTGGAGAACCAGGAAGGCGAAACCTCGCACGAGAAGATCGTGAACGCCCTGGGCGAAGAAGACGCGCAGCATGCCATCTACACGGCAATCATCAACTATCTGGTGCCGTTCGCGCTGGAAAAGCATGGCTGCCTGCCTATTTCAACCTACGGCATCGAGTCGGACGAAACCCCCGAGCCCGACAAGATGTTCTCGTTCGACATGACGGTGCTGGTGAAGCCCGAGTTCGAGCTTTCCACCTACGAGCCCCTCACGGTTTCCGTCGAGCCCAAGCCCGGCGTGAACGAGGCCGACATCGACGAGCAGATCTCTATGCTGGTGCGCCAGTTCACGGCCGCCAAGCAGGGCGTTTCTGCCGACGATGCTTCGCTGGAGGTTCCCGAGATCAGCGACGAGTGGGTTGCCGAGAACCTGAAGCCCATGAGCATCTCTACCGTCGAAGAGCTGCGCAACACGTTCCGCGCCACTTCCGAGGAAGAGCTTGCCAACCGCTACGAGCAGGCGAAGATGGCTGCGGCCATGGAAGAGTACGCCAAGCGTTTCACCGGCGAGGTTTCCGACAAGATGATCGAGGTAATGACGCAGGAGCTGTTCGAGACGTTCCTTTCGCAGCTTGCCTCGGAGGGCATCCAGCTGGAGGCGTTCTACGCTCAGCAGAACCTGACTGAGGAAGAGGTGCGCAAGAACCTCTCCGCCCAGGCGGGCAACCAGCTGCTGCAGGGCTTCATCCTTGATGCAATCTACCGCCACGAGGGCTTGAAGCTTGAGCCTGCCGACATGATCGTGGCCATGAAGAACATCGCGCCCGGCCGCGAGGAAGAGGCGCTGGAGGCCATGCAGAAATCCGGTCGTGGCCCGCTTCTGAAGGAAGGCGCTGCCAGGATGAAGGCCGCAGGCTGGATCCTTGCCAACACCAACTTCGTGGAGAAGGCAGAATAAGCCCGCTAGCGCTCGGGGGAAACCCAGTCGTTCGGGAACAGGATGTTCAAGTCCACGTTGGTGCTCACCCCGGAAACCGTGCCGGTGTGCGAGTACTGCCACATGATGAGGTCGTGGAACGTGCTGGTGGGATGCTCGCAATCGTATTGGGCGTACCACACCGAGCACTTCAGCTTGCTTACGCTGAGGCGGCTTAGGTCGTGCTGGTTGCCGTAGATCATGGGCGTGTAGCCGGCGCTTTCCACGGTGCTGCAGAACGTCTGCGCGTTCTTGGTAAGCTGCTCGCTGGAAAGGCCGTTGGCGCGCGCTTCGCCGCTGCTCACCTTTTCCTGGTCGTACACAACGGGGTACAGCACGCCAGTGCCGTTGATCAGGTTCAGCACGTACTCGGCTTCTTCTTGCGCTTCTTCCTCGCTTGTGGCCTGGGAATAGAAGTACACGCCGAAGGGCAGCCCGGCTTGGGTTGCCCCGGTCACGTTCTGGAAGAACTTCGAGTCGGTGTACAGCCCGCCTTCGGTTTGCCCACGGCGGCCGCAGCGTAGCATGGCGAAGTCGATGCCATCGTTCTTCACGGCGTACCAGTCGATATCGCCCTGAAGATCGGAAACGTCGATGCCGGTAGCGGAAACCTGCTGGCCGTCTTCGTAGTACACCATGCGCCCGTTTTCGTTGTGCAGGTTGTCCCAGTTGTAGGTTGTTTCGGAAGAGCAGCTGCTCCCGCCGATTGCGACGCCGACTAGCAGCGCCACCGTGATGGCGATAACAGCCACGGGAATAACGGGGAAGCTGCGCTTTGCTCGCTGGCTGCCCCTTGGGTGTTGATGTTGGTTGCGATTAGCCATGGCGTCAATGGTAGCAAGGCGCCTGCGCTGTGCGGCTGCGAATGGAGCTTTTCAGTCCACGGCCATAAAATCGCTCAATGTGAAGCCGTGGGTTCGGTAAGTCTCAATAGCCAAAACTGGGTTTCGGCTTCCGTGCGGCGTTAACCTGAAGGCAAAGGAAAAGCTATAGCCTGAAGGCCAGTCGCGGAAAGGGCGCGCGTGATCTGCCCCTGCGTGCAATGGTTTTCGGTACGAGAGAGGGAACCAGCCATGAATGATTTCACGTTCTATTCGCCAACCGAATTCGTGTTCGGGAAGGGCGTGACCGACGAAGTTGGGCCCAACCTTGCCGCCAGGGGATTCAAGAGCGCCCTTGTGGTGTACGGCAAGGGATCGGTGGTTCGCAGCGGCACGCTCGATAGGGTGAAAGGCTCGCTTGCCGCGGCCGGCCTGGGCGTGTGCGAGCTGGGCGGCGTGCGCCCGAACCCCGAGGTTTCCAGCGTGCGCGAGGGCGTTGCCATTGCCCGCAAGCAGGGCATCGACGTTATCGTTGCGGTCGGCGGCGGCAGCGTCATCGACTGCGCGAAGGCCATTGGCGTTGCCTACGACTACGACGGCGACCCGTGGGACTTCTCGTGCAAGAAGACGCCAATCACCCACACGGTGCCCGTTGCCTGCGTGCTCACTATCCCGGCGGCCGGTTCCGAAGCCTCAAACTCCTGCGTGATCAGCAACGATGAGCTGGGGCTGAAGAGCGGCATGGGCTCCGACGTGATCCGTCCCATTGCGGCCTTCATGGACCCGGAGCTCACCTTCACGTTGCCTCCGTACCAGACCGCCGCTGGCGTTGCCGACATGATGGCGCACATCATGGAGCGCTACTTCAGCGGCGCCGGCCCGGTGCCCGTTACCGACAACATCGCAACCGGCCTTCTGCGCGCGATCATGGCATCGGCCAAAGTTGTGATGGAAGCGCCTGCCGATTACGATGCCCGTGCGAACATCATGTGGGCGGGCACGTTGGCTCACAACGGCATCGCGGGCATCGGCCGCAAACATGGTGCGCGCGTGGGCGACTGGGCGAGCCACGGCCTGGAGCACGAGCTTTCCGCCTTCGATTCTTCCATCACCCATGGCGCGGGATTGGCGGTTATCATGCCTGCTTGGATGCGCTATGTCTACACCGAGGATGTAGGCCGGTTCGTTGAGTTCGCCCACGCTGTGTTCGATATCGAACTCGAAGATGCTTCCGACCAGGCGAAAGACGTGGCAGCGCGCGCCGGCATCGAGGCTCTGCAAGATTTCTTCGCCAGCTTGGGCATGCCGCGCACCTTGGGCGAGTTCGGCATCAAGGAAGCCGACATCGAGAGCTTCATTCCCGGGTTGCGCCAAAACAAGGGCGAGGTGTTCGGCTGCTTCAAGCAGATCACGCTCGACGATGCGCGCGCGATCTACCGAAGCGCGCTGTAACTTTTCGTTTACTGCTTCGCCAAGCGCCCTGGGGTTTGTGCCCTGGGGCGCTTTTCGTTGTGCAGCTATGGTGCCGTTAATCAGCAGGTAACCGGGCATACGGTAGAATGAACTGTCAAAATCACTGTTGTCTCTCTAGTTCATGGGGGTTTCTATATGTGCGGAATCGTTGGCTTCACGGGCTCTGTTCAGGCGAAGCAGGTGCTGCTGGAAGGCTTGAAGCGCCTGGAGTATCGCGGTTACGACTCGGCCGGCATCGCGGTGAACGATGGCAAGTCCATCAACATCGTAAAGCGCTTGGGCAAGGTTTCCGAGCTGGTAGACGCCGTGCAGCCTGATATGTGCCTGGGCGGCTGCGGCATCGGCCATACCCGCTGGGCCACGCACGGTGCCCCTTCCGAGCGCAACGCCCATCCGCACACGGGCTGCTCCGACAACATCGCCGTGGTGCACAACGGCATCATCGAGAACTTCGCCGAGCTTCGTGCCGAGCTCGAGGGCAAGGGCCACGTGTTCAGCTCCGACACCGACACCGAGGTTGCCGCGCACCTGATAGAGGAAGCCTACGAGGGCAACCTGCTCGAAGCGGTGCGCGCTGCTGCCGACCGCCTGGTGGGTGCGTATGGCCTTGCCGCCATCTGCGTGGATGCCCCTGAGGAAATCGTGGTTACCCGCAAGGATTCGCCCATCGTTCTGGGCACCGGCTCGGACGGCAGCTACGTTGCCTCCGACATCATCGCGCTGATCGACGCCACGCGCGACGTGGTTATCCTCGATGACGGCCAGTTCGCGGTGATGCATCCCAGCCATATCGACTACTTCGACGGCCGGGGCAAGGCCATCCAGCCAGAGGTCACCCATGTTGATTGGGATATCGACGTGGCTGAAAAGGGCGGTTATCCCGACTTCATGCTGAAGGAGATCCACGAGCAGCCGCGCGTGGTGCGCGATACGCTTGCCGGCCGCATGTCCGGGCACGAGATCTCCATCGACGAGCTCACGCTCACGCGCCAGGAGCTGAACTTCATCGACCGTGTGTACCTTATCGGCTGCGGCACCTCGTTCCATGCGGGGCTCATCGCCAAGAACCTCATCGAAGGCTGGGCGCGCATTCCCACCGAGGTGGAAGTGGCCAGCGAGTTCCGTTACCGCAACCCCATTATCACGCCCACCACGCTGGTGGTAGCCGTTTCCCAGTCGGGCGAGACGGCCGATACCCTTGCCGCCATCCGCGATGCGCGCATCAAGGGCGCCAAGGTGTTCGGCATCACCAACGTCATCGGATCGCCGGTGGCACGCGAATCGGACGGCGTCATCTACACCAAGGCCAACAAGGAGATCGCGGTTGCCTCCACCAAGTCGTTCATCGGCCAGGTGGTAAGCCTTACGCTGCTGGCGCTGTTGCTGGGCCGCGCCAAGGGCAAGCTCACGCTGAACCAGGTGCGCATGTTGTTCAGCGAGCTGGCCGACACTGCCGATCAGATCGAGGAGATCCTGCACGACACCTCGGCCATCGACGAGGCGGCGCACTTCTTCGACGGGCGCCAGTCCACGCTCTACATCGGCCGCGGCCTGGGCGAAGCCACCTGCTACGAGGGCGCGCTGAAGCTGAAGGAGATCAGCTACATCCACGCCGAGGCCTATGCCGCAGGCGAGATGAAGCACGGTCCCATCGCCCTGCTCGACGACGGGTTCCCCATCGTTGCCGTGGCCACCAAGAGCGCCACGTACGACAAGACCGTTTCTAACCTTGAGGAATCGAAGAGCCGCGGCGCCAAGATCATCGCCATCGCAACCGAGGGCGATGAGGCCATCAAGAAGGTGGCCGACCACGTTATCTATATCCCGAAGGTGCGCGATGCGTTCATGCCCATCACGGCCAGCGTGCCGCTGCAGCTTCTTGCGCGCGCGGTTGCGGTTTCCCGCGGTTGCGACGTCGATCAGCCCCGCAACCTGGCCAAGTCGGTAACCGTAGAGTAAGCGCCATGGCTGCATCTGCTGAAAGCCTGGGCAACTCCGCTTCGGCGCGACAGGCCCTAGGTTCCGTAGCCGAAAATGCCAAGGCGCAGGGCATTTTGCCCGAAAGCGTTTCCATGGGCGTGGACATCGTGGAAGTGGGGCGCATCCGCGCCATCATGAAGCGATCACCCGCGTTCGTGGAGCGCTCGTTTTCGTGCGAGGAGCGCGCGTATTGCGATGCAACGGCGCAGCCCGAGTACCACTACGCCACGCGTTTCGCGGCGAAGGAAGCGGTGCTGAAAGCGCTGGGTACGGGCTTTTCCCGCGGCATCAAGGCTGCCGACGTGGAGGTTGCCCTCAACTCGAAGGGCAAGCCGTCCGTTCGCCTGAAGGGCAGGGCGGCTGCGGTTGCCAAGGAGCAGGGCATTCAGGAGATCCCGCTCTCGCTTTCGTACACGCACACTGAAGCGGTGGCCTGCGCCTTGGCGCTTACCGCCGACGACCGCGAGAAGGCCGAGGCGAAGAAGCCCAACCCTGCGCAGGACCTGAGCCGCCGCTTCAAAGAGGCCCGCTCGCTTTTGGACGAGATCCCCGCAACCCAGAAAGAGGGCGCGTGATAATGCCAGACTTCGCCGAATTCGCTTCGATGGTTCCCGTTCCCGCTGCCGATGCCCACAAGTACTCCCGCGGCAAGGCAGTGGTGGTAGCCGGCTCGGCGGCGTACCCGGGTGCGGCCATGATGTGCTCGGTTTCCACCCAGCTTGCCGGCGCCGGTTACACCCAGGTGTTCACCAGCCGCCGCAATGTGAAGCTGGTGCAACAGCACCGGCCTTCCTTGGTAGTTTCCACGTTTTCCGACCTGGACCCGGCAACCGCCGTCGCTGCCCAGTATCCTGGTGCGTTCGTGGTGGGGCCTGGCTTCGATGCGGCCGACGTTGAAGCGGAATCCGCGTTGCGCCGCACCCTTAAGCGCGGCAACGCTCCGGTGCTGGTAGATGGCGGTGCGCTATCGTTTCTCGCCGTGCCGAAGATGCGCAAGCTCCTGCTTCGGCGTCAGAAGCAGGGTCTGCACACCGTGCTGACCCCGCATTGGGGGGAAGCCCAGCGCCTTGCCGCCCCGTACTCCATCGACCTTTCGAAGGGCTCGCAGGCCGATGCCGCCCGCTCCCTTGCGCTTTGCTATGGCAGCATCGTGGTGCTGAAAGGGCAGGACACGGTTGTCGCTTCATCTGACGAGGCCTTCACGATCGATTTCGGCACCGCGGCTTTGGCCAAGGCCGGTACCGGCGATGTGCTCGCGGGCGCTATCGGCGGGTTTCTAGCCCAGGGGATGGACCCGTTCGACGCCGCGCGCTTGGGCGTTGCCGTCCATGCCGTGGCGGGCGTCGTGGCCAGCGAGCGGAAGGGCATCGTCAGCGTGGCGGCCGAAGATGTGCTCGATGCCATCCCCGAAGCCATCCATCGTATCCAGCGTGCGCAGTAGGGCGGGTCGCAGCCCGTTTAGCGGCGTGGCTTGCCGTGGCCTCCGCCCGAAGGCGTCGCATCCTGTGGCGCTGCTTGCCGCGCGATGCCTGAAGCTGCGGTGTAATCGCGGCAGTTGTTTATTGGTTTTAAGAGAGGACTGTTCCTTCGTGTCTACCGAATCTTCGAAGCAACCAGTTGAAGAATCGTTGGCCGAGCGCGTTGTTCGCTTGCGCCGCGAGATCGAGTACCACACCCATCGGTACTATGTCCTAGACGACCCACAGATCTCGGACGCGGCGTTCGACTCTCTGATGCGCGAGCTGCGCGACATAGAGCAGGAGCATCCCTCTTTGCGCGACCCGTCTTCGCCCACCCAGCGCGTTGGCGGCGCGGTGGGCAACCAGTTCGCCCCCGTGGTCCACGAAGAGCGCCTGTATTCCCTGGACAACGCCATGGACTTCGGCGAGCTTGACGCGTGGATGAACCGTACGGAATCTGCCCTGGGCAAGTTCGTCCCGCTGGTGTGCGAGCTGAAGATCGACGGCTCTTCGCTGGCGCTGACCTACCAGAACGGCCAGTTGGTGCAGGCCGCTACGCGTGGCGACGGCACCACCGGCGAAGACGTAACGGTCAATGTGCGCACCGTTCACGACATTCCCCTGCGGCTGATGGACGAAGGCCTGGCGGATATCGATGAGCGCATCGAGTCCATTGAGGTGCGCGGCGAGATCTACATGTCGAAGGCCAGCTTCGAGGCGTTGAACGAGCGGGAAAGCGCGCAGGGCAACAAGACCTTCGCCAACCCGCGCAACGCCGCGGCCGGCTCGCTGCGCCAGAAAGACCCGAATATCACTGCCCAGCGCGAGCTTTCCACCTTCATCTACGCCATTGCGCGCGATAGCGCCATCAAGGCAACGGGGCAGTGGGAGCTGCTGCAATGGCTTCGCAGCTGTGGCTTCCACGTTAACCCCGATGTGAAGCTGTGCAGCACGCGCGCCGAGGTGCACCGCTTCTGCGAGGAGTGCCTGGAGAAGCGCGCCGACCTGCCTTACGAGATCGACGGCGTGGTGGTGAAGGTGGATTCGTTCGCCTTGCAGCATGAGCTGGGCTATACCGCCCGCGCGCCGCGCTGGGCCATTGCCTACAAGTTCCCGCCCGAGGAAAAGACCACGCT
>CAVHGQ010000039.1:0-11455 GCA_963635335.1 Candidatus Melainabacteria bacterium
TGCGTCATCCACTGGCTGCCCACGGGAACATCCGTGCCATCTGCGCTTATATGCACTTTGGCAAGAAGGGCCTCGGCCGACGCGATGGCATCTTCCAGCGCCGCCAACTCGCTCACGCTTGCCCAGCTCTGCTGCTGCGCGTAGGTTTTGATGGGCTGGTTGTCGAAGACGGTGGTCTTGTTCTTTTCCGTAAGCGCGGCGGTAACCAGCGACCAATCGGTCCAGGAGTCGCTGCCTGGGGCTTCGCTTTCGTCGGTTGTCCAGTCGTCCACGGAAGAGGCTACCCAGCTTTCGCCGGCGTTCACCTTGGCAACGAAGCCCTCCTGCCATTCTTCAAGGATGGTCTCTTTGCCTTCATCGTCGTAGCCGCGTTCCACCTTCGTATCGACGGCGATGTTGAAGTTGGCAGGCACCGTGTAAACCCACTCGCCGCTGTCGTTTTGGTGCTTCTGGGTAACCACCACGGCGTAGCGCTGGCCGGAGCGCAGCGCAATCCAGTCGGAATCGCTTATCTTGTAGCGGTGATAGCCGCCGAAATCGTAGGTGTCGCTGGCTGTGAACACCTTTGTGGAATGCTCGGCGTCGGTGGGGTTGGCGGCCTCGCTGTCCAGCAGGTACACGTCGTAGGTGACGGTGGTGTTGGGGGCAGTGGTTACGCACCACAGGGCGCGAACGGCCATGTCGGCATCTGCCGTGAAGATGTTCGCGCTGCTTGCTTTGCTGGTAAAGGTTTGGCTCATTGTTCCGTTCGCCGGTAGATAGTCGTACTGGTCGATGATGCGGCCGGTGGAAGCGCCCACGTTCTTCAGCGAAAGGTCGAACTCGTACGTCTCGAATTTGGAGACCGACTTGTCGTAATAGGAAAGCCAGAAGTACCCGGTGTGCTTGCCGTCCTCGTCTTCGAGCCCCCACTTCTCAACTTGGCCGTTGGGGAACTCCTCCGTCTCGGAGCCGTAGCTGTTCTTCACCAGCCACGCGCCGTTGCCTTCGGGCAGGTTGCTTTGGCCGTCACTGAAGTTGGTGCGATCGTAGGAATCGTCGTAGCCCACGATGGTCACGCCATGGTTCGGGGTTTCGTCGTTGTAGGTGTAGTGCGCCCAGTTCTTGTTCGTGTAGTGCACTTGACCTGGGATTTCGGGGGATCCAGGTACCGTGCTGTCGGCGTGCACGGACACCGCAACGGCGCGGCCGCTGTTCAGCTCGCTCTTAATGGCGGCCACGGCATCCATATCGGTGCCAACGCATTTGCCGTTTTCCATGATGCGCGTGTTGGGCAGGATGTTGCCGTTTACCAGCTCGTAGAGCGATTGCTGCCACAGGTTGGAGCTCACGCTCCAGTCGGCGTACACCTCTTTGGAGTCCTCGGATGCGGAGCCTTCCGTGGTGTAGGTTCCCGCGTAGTTGAGCTTGGTGCAGGTCAGGTTATAGGTGTTGCGCCAGGTTTCCAGCTGTTCCTCGCTGGGATTGGTGACATGAACTTCGGCGGTGGCGCCGGGGAATGCCTCCCCGATCCTGTCGCCGTCGATCGCCCATTCGATGATGTCCTCTTTGTTCTTGTATGGGGCGTCCGACTCGGTAACGGGGCCGATGCCCGCCGCAAAGGCGCTCGCCACCATGGTGAGGGAGCCGCCGGCGTCGATGCCGCGGTTGGGGTTCTTCGAGGTGCAATAGAAGCCCTCGCCCGCTTGCTGGGGGCCGGCCACGCTTTCGGGCACGCCGCTGTAGCTGTATGCGAGGTCGATAAGCTGCAGCTCGGAAAGGTTGATGGAGTAAAGCGGAAGGCTTTGCTCCTTGGCGGAAGACAGGATGCTGGTCTCGCTGGCGGCGATGCCGGCGAACGCCCAGCAGGTGTTCCAGGGCGACTGGCTTTTCACCGAGGTGACCAGACCGGAATCGCGCAGGTCAAGAGAGGTGGCGGTGCGTCCCGATTCCAGCACCGAATCGCTGAGGCCATCGGAAGTGAAGGCCTGGAAGCCGCTGTTCTGAAGCTGCCTGGTGATGTTTTGCGACCATTCGTTGATTGCGTCCTGGTCGTCGGCGTAGGCGCTTGCGGGCGCCAGCATGGTGCCGGAAGCGGCTAGGACAAGCGAAAGGCCGGCGGCGAAGATGCGTTGGGCATTGGCCTGGCGGGTTTTCTTCATAAAGCGCATACGGACCGTCCTTACCCCTGGCTTCGCGAAGCGCAGGGCACAACCGATGGCGAACACGTTTCAACCAATAGTAGATGAAGCGGCGCGCATACCGTAGTTAAGTTTGTATTACTTTCTATAGAGAAGGCTGGTGGGAGGGCTGGTTCTGGCGGCTGCGGTTCTTGGGCGCAGGGCGCGCCGGCCATGGCTTCGTAGTTTGCCGAACCCCGATCCCGTAGAGGTTTGCTGCCCGTGCTGCCGTGCTGTTCACCTGCGGAAGCCCCTGTATCCAAGGGTGCTGGGGTGGCCTGCCGGTTCGCCACAGCGTAGCCTGCGCTTGGTTTGCCGCCGAAAACAGAAAGCGCCGGCACGAGAGGGGTATCGTACCGGCGCGTGCGACAAAAGCCCAAGGCCTTGAATCGCTTTCACAGTGCCTATTGTGCCACTACCTTGGCATTATGTGAACCTGTTATTTCGCGATAAAGCATAGCTGAAACCTATAAATCTGGTATTCTCGGGAACGATGCCTGCGGCCAGCTACGGCGTGGCATGCGATAATGAAAGCAGGTTCCGCCCGCATTGGCGAGGCCTATATCGCATCAAGGCGATAAAGAGAGGGGTTCCCTATGAAATACCAACGCATCCTCGTGCCCTACGATGGCTCCACCCATTCCCAGAGTGCGCTTTCCCTTGCCTGTTCCATTGCCAAGGAATCGGAGGGCACCACTATATATGTGGTGAACGTCGTTCCCATGACGGTGACGCCCGCCATCGCGCTGAACGATCCTTCCACGGGCGCCGCTTCCACGTTCGCCGACAAGGGCGACTTTACCCAGCAGTTCGACAACGTGCTTCTGGGCATCAACCACGAAATGGAAGATGAGCTTGCCAGCGTGGTGGAAGGCCTGCCCTCGAACCGCGTGGTCATGGAAGCGGTGGCCGATCCTTCGCCGGTGAACGGCCTGGTGTCGTACGCGAAGGAGCGCAACTGCGACCTGGTGGTTATGGGCCGTCGCGGCTTGGGCGCCATCCGCGGCATGCTGGGCAGCGTAAGCTACGGCCTGCTTCGCGCGGTTGATATCCCGGTGCTCACCGTGAAGTAGCAGCTTCGCAGTTTCGCGAAATTCCGGCTCCGCGAAGGCTGCGGGCGATGGCGGCTCCAGCAAGCTTGTGCATCGGCGCCTTGCGCGCAAGCACGCGTATCGCCGTCCAGCGTGAAAGTGTCCGGAACGATGCCTGTGCGAAGGCGCACACGGCAACGGCCTTATGAAAGGCGTATGCTGCCGCCCCACACAAAAGCAATGCCGCAACGCCCCACATGAGAGCTAATCCTCATGTGGGGCGTTTCTGTTGCGAACGGTCGATTTCGAGCGGCGAGCGATTTTCCCGAAAAAGTTATTGACGGTTAACTTTCTCTAGGTTAAATTAGCTATGGTTAACTTTGAGGAAGCGAGATACTTCCGGTGGAGAACTTCTACACCTCTTCATCGATGGCATCTTCTTCGGGCTCATGTGGGATGTCGTCACTGCTTTGTCCTTTTATCCGCCGGAAGCCTCGCCCCTCGAACGGAGCCTCTTGCTTTTGAACAAGAGTGTGAACGAAGGAACAACCCGCCATCCCCGGCGGGTTGTTCCTTTTTCAGCGGGATTGTGCTGCGTCGAGCTTCTTCAGCCCAAAGCGTGCCAGCGCGGCGCCGCATAGGGCGGCTACGGTGTCTACTGCCCAGTCGGCCGGGTCGCAGCTGCGGTCGGGCACGAAGTACTGGTGCCATTCGTCGGTTACCCCGTAGGCACTGGCGATTGCCACGGCCAGCACAAGGGGAAGCGCGCGCTTCGTGCCAAGGTGAAGGCGCAAGGCGTTGAACAGCAGCGCGCCGAAGATCAGGTATTCGGTGAAGTGCCCCACGGGCGAAACGTCCACGTCCTTACCACTAATGGCCTTCGCCCCAGTTGCGAGCGCTTCCTTCGTTTTCGAGATCACGCCCATCTCGTGGTTCACCGATTCGCCTGAGTTCGACGAGATCCAGAAGATGATGCCGGCCATGACCACGACGGCGATCCAGCTGAGCGCCACTAGCTGGGTTCGCGAAAGCTTCGGCGTTGGTTTGCGTGCAGTCATGGGTGCCTTTCTGGGATCGGTGGTTCATTGCAGTATGGCACGCCCTTGGCCGCACCCGCGCGGAAACTGCCGAACCTGCACGTTTTCAAATAGAGGGTGAAGCGCAGGTGAGATAATCGAAGGCGAATCAAACGCACGCGGCGCGAACCGGCGCGCTGAAGTAGGGAGGTCACTGTGCAGCAAGGCCAGCAGCAAACGGGGAAGCGGGACATGGGGCATGTCATCCTTTTGGTGACCGTCGTCATGCTGGCGTCGTGTCTGGGCAACCTTTCCCAAACCGCCCTGAACGCCATGTTCACCGGCATCGCCGCCGACTTCAACATAGACACGGCGCTGGGTCAGTGGGTAACCACGCTCTACATGCTGGTGCTGGGCATTGCCGTTCCGGCCGTCACCTTCCTTATGCGCCGCTACCGGCTGAAGAGCGTGGTGCTGGGGTCGTTGGCGCTGCTTTTGGTGGGCGCCGTGATCGACGCGCTTGCCACGAGCTTTCCCCTGCTCATAGCCGGGCGCGTGCTTCAAGCTGTTTCCGCGGGCATCACCTTGCCCATGATGGTCAGCATCATCATGACCGAGTTCCCGCCCGACAAACAGGCCACCGTCATGGGCATTTCGGGCATCGCCATGGGCTTCGCCCCCAACATCGGTCCCACCATCGGCGGCTGGATGATAGGGTGGGGCGGCTGGCGCAGCTTCTTCGTGGCGCTGGCCATCTGCTCGCTGGTGCTGCTGGTCATTGCCGTGGTCAGCATCCAGAGCAAGCCGTGCCAAGATGCGAACGCGAAGCTCGATGTGCTTTCGCTTGCCGCTTCGGCCTTGGGCTTCGGCGGGCTGCTGCTGGGCTTCACCGATGCATCCAGCTACGAGTTCGCCAGCCCGCTGGTTTGGGCGCCCGTGCTGGTGGGCGCGCTGTTCTTGGTGCTGTTTCTTCGAAGGCAGAAGCGCATCGACTCTCCGCTTATCCACTTGGGGATCTTCGAGTCGTGGCGTTTCCGCGCTAGCTTTTGGGCGGGCAACGCCCTGTTCGCCTGCTACATGGGGGTCACACTGGCCCTGCCGCTGTTCATCGAGGGACAATGGGGCGGCACGGCGCTTGATGCGGGGCTTTCGCTGCTTCCCGGAACGGTTGCCGCGCTGGTGGTGAACCCGGTGGCGGGCTACCTGGTGGATCGCATCGGCGCGCGGCCGGTGGTGCTCGTTGCCTCCGTATTCTTGGCGGTGGGCTCTGTTTCCATGGTGTTCATCGATGAATCAACGCCGTTTTGGCTGATCGTCGTGATGCAGGGCGTACGCGCTACGGGTGTTTCCGGTTTGATAGGCCCGCTTACCTCGTGGGGCTTGGCCGACTTGCCGCACGCCATCATGACCGACGGCTCATCGTTCAGCAACGCCACCCGCCAGGCCAGCGCGGCGCTGGGCACGGCGCTCATGGTGTTCGCCATAACCCTTCTGCCCGGCATTGCCGGCTACCACGCTGCCTTTGCCATTTCCGCCGCGTTCGGCGTGCTCACCCTGGCGCTCTCCTTCGCGAAGGTGCGCTAGTGCGCTTCGCCGTTTAACGTTCAGCTGCCATCTTCGTTAGAAGGCCGGGGGCGGCATCGGCGCGGGCATTGGGCAGCCAGTCCAGCTTCGTGCAGACGCCTTGCATCTGGTGCCCTGGCGCTTTGCCTGCATTGCCCCAGCCCCTTGCGCTCCTTCGCCCCAACACGAAAAGAGCCGCGCTAAGGCGGCTCTAAAGTGGAGGGTGTTCAGCTGGGTTTCGGCTAGCCGAAGATCTTCTTCAGATCTTCCTCGGGGGTGGAGGTGGGGCTGATGCCGTAGTTTTCCACCAGCACGTTCAGCACGTTGGGGCTTACGAACGCGGGCAGCGTGGGGCCAAGGTAGATGCCCTGAATGCCCAGGTGCAGCAGCGTGAGCAGGATGCAGACCGCCTTCTGCTCGTACCAGGAAAGCACCATGGAAAGCGGAAGGTCGTTCACGCCGCATTCGAAGGCTTCCGCCAGCGCCAAAGCGATCTTGATGGCGCCGTAGGCATCGTTGCACTGGCCCACATCAAGAAGGCGGGGGATGCCGCCGATCTGGCCAAGGTCAAGGTCGTTGAAGCGGTATTTGCCGCAGGCCAGCGTAAGGATGATGGAATCCTGGGGCGCCTGCTTCACGAAATCGGTGTAGTAGGAGCGTTCGCGGCGCGCGCCGTCGCAGCCGCCCACCAGCACGAAGCGGCTGATGGCGCCCGACTTAACGGCGTCGATGACCGCCGGCGCCACGCCCAGCACCGCCGCATGGCCGAAGCCGGTGGTAAGGCTGGTGCCGCCGTTATGGCCGGTGAACGCCGTGTCCTCAGCGAAGCCGCCAGCCTCGATGGCCTTCTGGATAACCGGCTCGAAGTCCTTGTCGTCACCGATGTGCACCGTGCCGGCGAACTCCACCGGGCCCGTGGTGAACACGCGGTCGGCATAGGCTGCCGTCGGCGGCATAAGGCAGTTCGTGGTGAACAGGAAGGCGCCGGGCAGTTCCGCGAATTCCTTGCGCTGGTTCTGCCAGGCCGTGCCCACGTTGCCCTTGAGGTGCGGGTACTTGCTCAGCTCGGGGTAGGCATGGGCGGGAAGCATCTCGCCATGGGTGTACACGTTAACGCCGCGGCCTTCGGTCTGCTCCAGCAGTAGCTTCAGGTCGTGCAGGTCGTGGCCGCTGATCACGATGAAGGGGCCGGCTTCCACAGTCATGCCAACGTTGGCGGGGGCGGGGGTACCGTAGGTTTCGGTGTTCGCCTGGTCCAGCAGCGCCATCACCTTCAGGTTCACTTCGCCCACCTTCAGCGCGCAGGCCAGAAGCTCGTCGCCGTTGGCGTCGGAGCCCAGCACGCGCAGCGCCTCGAGGGTGAACTCGTTGGCCTCGCTGTCGGAATAGCCAAGGGCCATGGCGTGGTAGGCATAGGCGGCCATGCCGCGCAGGCCGAACAGGATCAGGCTCTTCAGCGAGCGAACGTCCTCATCGGCGTCCCAGATGCGGCTCATGTCGTAGTCTTCGTTTCCAGCGCTTGCTGCATGCACGCGGTCGATCAGGTCGTTCAGCTTGCCGTCGTCGAAGTTCACGTTGGTAACGCAGGCGAACATACCCTCCATCATCAGCTTCGAAAGCTCTTCGCTGGCGGGCTTTCCCGATTGGGACTGGGCAAGGGCGATAAGCGCGCCGGTCAGCTTGTCTTGCAGGTTCGCGGTGTTGGCGGTTTTCCCGCAGGTGCCCGCTGCGCCCGTGCAGGCGCTGCAATGGGCGGTTTGCTCGCATTGGAAGCAGAACATGGATGTGTCGGTCATGATGGCTCCTCTTCAACGTGTTGCCTTGGTGCCACCGTATCCGCTTTTCTTTCTATAGAATGTTCTTGTTGGAACACTTTGGGAAAGTGCGGTGAATATGCAGATAACCGATGCACCGTTGTTCAGGGGAATCGATGAATCCGATGCGAACTCCATGCTGCCGTGCTTGGGGCTGTCGGAGCGCACCTACGCGCGGGGCGAGCGGGTGCTCCATGCGGGGCAGCCTGCTTCGCGCATCGGCGTGCTGCTCTCCGGTCAGCTGCATATAGAGGTAGTGGACGCATGGGGGCAGGTAACGGTCCTGGAATCGGTTGCCCCTGGCGAGCCGTTCGCGGTTGCCTACGCATGCGCTAAGGATGGCATCTTGGACGTGGACGTGGTTGCCGATGCGGAAAGCGCCGTGGCCTGGGTGGATGCGCGCCGCGCCATGCACTCGTGCCCGAAGCAATGCGGTTGCCACGCAATCCTGGTGCGCAACCTGCTGGTTTCCATGGCCAGCAAGAACGTTGCCCTGAACAGAAGGGCTATGGCGGTTGCCCCCAAAACGGTGCGGGGCAAGATCATGGCTTACCTCTCGTTGCGGCAGAAAACCTGCGGCACTTCGGCGTTCAGCATCCCCTTCACGCAGGAAAAGCTGGCTGCCTACCTAGGCGTGGATCGCAGCACACTTTCCGCCGAGCTCTCCGCATTGCGCAAGGAAGGGCTTATCAGCTACAAGGGCAGGAAGTTCGAGCTGCTGGGCTAGGACCCGGCGCCGCCATCGGTGGCAAGCGCGGTTTCGTGCGTAGCCGCTGCGCGTTGGACTCCCGGATGCTTCAGTCGCATCGCGCTCGCTGCTCAGCACTCGGGTGTGACAACATGAAAAGAGCCGCACTAGGCGGCTCTTAGGTAGGTTGGCTTTGCTCTCGGACCTGGGCGTTGCGGGTGTCTTTTGGGCGGTTCGGAATTTTGACCCGGGTCGTTATACCCCGGCCTTCGCTTCTCGCGAACGCTACGCCTTGTTCAGGATGGCATCGATGTAGGGCGCGTCGATATCGGGCAGGGGCCTGAAGGGGCTGGTTTCCTGCGGCTCGCGCTGCGCCAAGATGCGCTCCATCCAGATCATGTCGTACCAGCGGCCGAACTTCAGCGCACAGTGACGGAAGCTGCCGGCGTGCTTGAAGCCCAGGCGCGTATGGAACAGGCGGCTTGCGGCGGGCACGTACTCGTCGGCCGGATCGCAGTGGGCGATGCACGCTTCCATGTTGAAGACGTTCTGCAGCAGCAACAGCTTCGCCAACGCCTCGTACAGGCGGCGGCCCAAGCCACGGTTGCGCAGGTCCTTGCGGATGTAGATGGAGCTTTCCGCTGCATGCGAGTAGGCCGCGCGGGGGCGGAAGGCGTTCGCGTAGGCGTAGCCCAGAACCTCGCCGTCTTTCTCGGCCAGGATGTAGGGGTAGCGCTCCAGCACGCGGGTGATGCGCGCCGTGAAGTCTTCCAAGGTGGGCGGCTCGATCTCGAACGTCACGGCCGTTTCCAGCACGTAGGGGGTGTAGATGTCCAGCAGCGCGGGCGCGTCGGCCTCGGTTGCCATGCGTATGTTGATCTGTGTATCCATGGCTCGGATTCTACCCCCATTTCCCTTGTTTGCGAAGGGAGCGCGCCCTGGTTTTGCGGCGCTGTTGCGACCTTTTAACAGTGCCGTTTTCCCGCTCGCCCGCGGCATTGTTTCCAGCGGGGGAAATGCCAGCGGCGCTTTATTGATGCAGCACTCTACTGTGCTATACTGCAGCCTGCTTTAGTTAAGTAAAGTCTTTCCGAGCCCGCCTGGCGAAGCTACGGCCCGCACCAGGCAAGGAAAACGCTGAAACGAGGTACCAATGAAGAAGAAGTTCCTTTCGGTGCTGGCGGTTGCCTGCGTGGCATGCCTTTCCGCAGCACTTCTTGCCGGCTGCAGCTCCAACCAGTCCAGCCAGTCCAGCAGCAGCGACGGCGCCCCTGCCGGCAACAAACTCGTCGTCGGCTTCGACAACAGCTATCCGCCCTACGGCTTCATGGACGAGAACAACCAGCCCACCGGCTTCGACCTTGACCTTGCCCAGGAAGTTGCAACCCGCAATGGTTGGGATATCCAGCTCTACGCCATCGACTGGGACGCCAAGGACGCGCTGCTGAACCAGGGCACCATCAACTGCATCTGGAACGGCTTCACCCTTGAGGGCCGCGAAGACAACTACACCTTCTCCGAGCCCTACATGCTTAACGAGCAGGTCGTAGTGGTGAAGAAGGGCTCCGGCATCAGCAGCCTTTCCGACCTTGCCGGCAAGACCGTGGTAACCCAGGCCGACTCCGCCGCACTCGACGTTCTGGAAGGCGACCAGAAGGAACTGGCCAGCACCTTCAAGGATCTGCAGACGCTCCCTGATTACAACAATGCGTTCATGCAGCTTGAGTCCGGCATGGTAGACGCGGTTGCCTGCGACCTTTCCATCGCTCAGTATCAGATCTCCGCCAAGCCCGACGCCTACGAGCAGCTGGACCCCCTGAGCTCCGAGCACTACGCCGTTGGCTTCAAGAAGGGTGACGACGCCCTGGCGCAGAAGGTTACCGACACCTTGAAGGAAATGTACAACGACGGCACCGTTGCCAAGCTCATCGAGAAGTACTCCAGCTACGGCATGAGCGCCGACAACTGGGTGCTTAAGTAAGCAACAATTACCGAGCCGCTTTACGCGGCGGCGTTCAGGCGGCTCGAAACCGGGCGGAGGGCAACCTCCGCCCTTTGTTGCGTTTTCGGATGGGTTCGCCCAGGTTGGGCTGCCGCTGAAACGCAGGTGAAGGGCTTGCGCGCATGCGCGGGCCGGGATGCGAAAGCAGGAGGAATCTATGGAACTTAGCGTTATGTTCGGCGCTCTTGTGGAAGGCCTTGGCCTTTCCGCGTGGATCTTCGCGGTCACGCTGGTGGGCTCGCTGCCGTTGGGCATTGTGGTGGCCCTTGCGCGCATGAGCAAGTTCAAGCCGCTTTCGCTTCTGGCGCAGTTCTACATCTCCATCCTGCGCGGCACGCCGCTCATGCTGCAGCTCATGGCGTTCATGTTCGGGCCGTATTACCTGTTCGGCATGAACATGGGCACCGACTGGAAGTACGCCGCCTGCGCCATCGGCTTCATCCTGAACTACTCCGCTTATTTCGCCGAGATCTACCGTTCGGGCATCCAGTCCATCCCGAAGGGGCAGTACGAAGCCGCCCTGGTTCTGGGCTACACGCGCTCGCAGACGTTCTTAAAGATCGTGTTGCCGCAGGTTATCAAGCGCATCCTTCCCGCCATGGGCAACGAGATCATCACCCTGGTGAAGGACACCTCCCTGGCGTTCGTCCTGGGCATGGCCGAGATGTTCTCGGTGGCGAAGTCCATTTCCGCCAGCGTGGTTTCCATGATGCCCTACGCAATGGCAGCGCTCATCTACTGGGGCTTCTGCCTGCTTATCGAGTTCATCCTGGGCCGCATCGAGAAGAAGCTGTCCTACTACCACGACTAGCCCGCGGGCATTCGGAAAAGAGGTACCACCATGGCGAACATGCCGGTTGTAAACCTGTCGCACGCGCGCAAGGCGTTCGGCAGCAACGAGGTTCTGAAAGACATCTCGCTCACGGTTCAGCAGGGCGATGTGCTTTCCATCATCGGTCCTTCGGGCGGTGGCAAGTCAACGCTTCTGCGCTGTATGACGCTGCTGGAAACGCTCGATTCGGGCTCGCTTTCCTATGGCGACTTGCAGGTGGCGAAGGACGAGTCGGGCAAGGCGGTGTACGGCGGCAAGGACGTGCTGGCCCAGGCGAAGAAGCGTTACGGGCTGGTGTTCCAGAACTTCAACCTGTTCCCGCATTTCACGGTTCTGCAGAACGTTACCGA
>CAVHGQ010000040.1:0-11286 GCA_963635335.1 Candidatus Melainabacteria bacterium
TCCACGACCCGCCGGTTGCCAAACCGGAAAGCACCAGGAACAACCAGGACTTCGGCGTGATGGACGCCACTTGCCCGAACGATCCGGCAACGCCCACCATCACCCAGGTGAACACCACGACCACACAGGTGCGCAGCGCCGTTGCAACATCGGAATCGGTGGTCTTGATGCCGCATTTGGCAAGAATCGAAACGACGCCTGCAAAGAATGCAGAAGCGAAAGCAGCAGCTACCCAAGCTTGCATGAAACCCCTTTTCGGCAAACGAAGCCGAGAACACGGCTTCCCGCCTCCGTTATACCAAAGGCAAAGCCGAGCTGAAACCGCCAAGCCAAAGGCTTCGTTCGGACGGTACGGACTGCACCCCTGCCCTCGCAGCATCAGAAGCGGGGAACAAGGAAAAATCGCCCACGCCCAAGCTCAACCGCGATGCAGACAGTTCGAAGCGCACGCAGCGTGCGACAGGCCAAGGAAACCCGCACAAAGACGCACTAGCAGACGAGCTTGGAGTCTTCCGCCTTCTTCACGTACCAGTTCAGGAAGCGCATCAGAGGCTTGCGCAGCAGCAGGCCCAGCAGCAGGAACGGCACCACGAACAGCAGCAGGCAGCCGATCTCTACCCAGAAGTCGCCGTTGTACACGCCCATCATGGCGGCGCGCATGGCGTTGATAACGTGCGTTGCCGGCAAGAAGGGGCTGAGCATCTGGAAGAAGTCGGGCAGCATCTGCAATGGGTAGCTGCCGCCGCCGGATGTCACCTGGATGATGAGCAGGAACACGGCGATGGCCTTGCCCAGGTTGGCGAAGGAGACCACCAACGTGTACATGATGAACGTGAACACCAAGCCCGCCAGCCAGAAGCAGATCAGGTACAGCAGCGGCTCGTTGGCCTGAACGCCCAGGAACAGCATGTTGCCCACCGCCAGAACCGTGGTCTGGCACAGCGACACGAACGCGAACACACCGAAACGCCCCAGGAACAGCTGGTGCAGCTTCGGGTAGCCCAGTGCGATCTGCGCCTTGCGGGAAACGTTCACCTTGATGGCGACCACCAACAGAAGCGAACCCACCCACAGGCCAAGGGTGGTGTAGAGCGGCGCCATCTGCGAGCCGAAGTTGTCGGCCGGGAACACCTCGTGCCTGTCCAGCTGCACCGGCGCGGCAAGGGCGGAAGCCAGGGCGTCGGGGTCGGAGTACAGCACGGCGCGCAGCTGGTCCATATCGCCCGTCGAAAGCGCCGTGCGCATGGTGTCCCCCAGCTCGGTGAACTTGCTGGCAGATTTATCCAGGTCGGCAGCCGTGCTTTCCAGCTTTTCCTTGGCGGTGCCGATGCGCTCGGAAAGCGAGCCGGCGCTCCCCTGAAGGTCGCTGCCCAAGGAACTCAAGCTGGAAGCGCTGGCCGCAAGCGTGCCGGACATGCTGGAGATCCGCTCGGTCAGGTCGTCAAGCTGCGGCTTGATGGTGTTGTTGTACTCGTCGGAAAGCTCGTTCATGCTGGCCTTCGCCTGGCTGGCAAGTTCCTTCACTTCCGCGTGCTTGGCCTTCGCCTCGTCGGTGGAGCTGTTGATGTTGTCGGCGGCAGATCGCATGTTGTTGGCCAGTTCCGCCTGGGAAGCCGCCGAATCGCGCAGCTGCCCCACGAACACATTCAAGTTGGCCGCCTGGTCGGGATCGGTTTCCTCATACATCTTGGAAAGCTCGTCCACCTTGTCGGCGATGGTGTAGAACTGGGCGGAGATGTTGTCCACGTCGCTGGCGCGGTTCTTCAGGTCGTTCGCCGCATCGCCGGCAACAACCGTGGTGGAATCGAACGCCGTGTCGATGGAATCGGAAACGCCGTCGTAGCCAGCAGCGGCCTTCGATATGGCCTCGCCGAGCGAGCTGTTGGCACTCTTCATGGCCTCGGTCATGCTGGAAACGGAATCCTTCGCCTGGTCGGCGGAATCAAGCACCTCGGAAGCGGAGCTACCGGCCTGCCCAAGCAAGTCGGCCGAACCGGTAACCAGCTGCTGCGTTGCACCGAGCACCTCGGAATACGACTTCAGCATCTTGGAGGCCTGCGACATCTGCGAACCAAGCGTGTCCACATGGTTGGCCAGAACCCCCAGCTGCCCGTTGGCATCGGAGGTGTCGGCGTACTTCATCAGCGAGCTGGCAACGTTCAGGCCAACCTCGGCCAAGGTCTCGGAAAACGCCTCGTTCACCATGTTCGAGGCCTTGTCGGCACCCTGGTCGGTGAGCTTGGGCGCCACCACGTTCTTCTTCTCGTTGCTGTAGTACAGCAAGCTGGCATGCTCCACGTCTTCGGAATAGAACGTCATCATGTCCTTGCTGAAGCTCTGCGGAATCACCACGGCGGCATAGTACTTGCCGGAAGACGCACCATCGATGGCATCGTCTTCGCTGGTGAACACCCAGTCCATCTGCTGGTTCGCGCGCAGCGAGGAAACCACCTGCTCGCCCATGTTCACTTTCAGCGGAACCAAGTCGCTTTGGTAGCCCTCGTCGTTGTTCACCACCGCAACCTTCAAGTTACCGGTGTTCTGGAACACGTCCCAGCACGCCAGCACGTTGTACCAGCTGAAGATGGAGGGCAGCAGCACCAGGCCCAGCACCATGATGAGCGACACCATGTTGCCGAAGATGCGCTTCATGTCATCGCGGAAAAGTTGGCCGATTATCCTCATCTGCGCGCTCCCCTCCTCAGGTCAACAGGGGCAGGCGCGGGCGATTCCGAAACGCCGTCGCGCGCCTGGAACAGCATGGAAAGCTCTTCGTCGGAAAGATCGTCCAGGGCAATATCGTGGGCCATGCGGTCGCGCACGAATTCAAGTCCGATAAGGAAGAACACGGTTACCGCGAACCACGCCAGCCAGCAGGTAAGGATCACTACCTTCTCCAAGCCCAGCAGCCCCAGGATGGGCGACACCACCGCGGGAACCACCAGGGCAAGGATCAGGGCATAGCGCCTGAGCCGCGGGTACCAGCGAATGAACTTCTTGGCGCTTGCCGCCAGGCGGGTTCGGTACTCGTCGCGGTCGGCCAGCACGCGGAACAGCTGGTCCATGCGGTAGCGGCGAGCCGGCAGCTCAGAGTCTTCGCCGTTGAAGATGTCGCTGGCGGCGATCTGCTTGCTGAACATGCGGTTCATGTTGGTAAGGTACGGGCGCGCCAGGAAACCGCCGACGAAGAAGATGAGGAAGAACAGCAAGAGCATCGCCATGCAGCCCGCCCATTGCAGGCCGTAGAACCCGGCGATGGTCTCGCGCAGGGCGTTGATGCCGTACGTGAACGGGAACATGGGGTACACCGTTTGGAAGAACGGCGGCGTCATCTCTATGGGATACAGGCCAGTAGCGCCGGGGATCTGCACGAAGATGAGGATGATGCACATGCCCTTGCCCACATGTTGCAGCAGCACAGAAAGCGCGAACTGGATGCACAGGTAGGTAAGCGAGGTGAACATCGCAGTGACGTAGAACAGCGGCGCGCTGGCCACTTCAACCCCCAAGAACAGGTTGCCGGTGCAGCACACAACCGCCTGCATCACCACAAGCGGGGCTAAGAACAGCCATTTGCCCAGGTAGCGCTGGCGCGAGGAAAGGTTCGGGATGCCCTCGTCGTCCACTTCCTGGCGCAGGATGACCAGCAGCATGAACACGCCGATCCACAGCGTCATGTTCATGAACAGCGGCGCCATGGCCGAACCGTAGGCGTTCACGGAATACAGCTCCACGGTTTCCAACTTCGTGGGCGAGAGCATGAAGTCGGCGATCTTGTCGGAATCGATCTGCCCGCCGAACAGCTCTTCCAGGGCGCTCGATGTGCTCAAGGCAAGCACGTCGGTCTTCACCGTGTCGATGTCGCTCTGGAAGCCGGCAAGCAGGCCGTCGGTTTCGCCCAGGGCATCTGCCGTTGTGGTAAGCGCCGAATTCAGCTGGTCAAGCGCGATAACCGACTGATCGATGAGCAGCTTCTGGTTCGAAACCGCGGTGGAAAGGCCGGCCAGCGCATTGGAGAGCTTGGTTATGCCGTCGTTCAGCACGGGAAGCGTCTGCGAGTTGAACGTGCTGCGGTAATCCTTCGAAACCGCCAGCGTGTTCTGTAGGGCGTCGTTCATCTTCCCCGCTGCCGTGTTGATGTCGGAGGAAGCCGTGCTCAGGTGCTGATAGGTGGTGTTCAGGTCCGTTACCGTCTGGTTGAGCGAGGAATTCTGCTGCTCCAGCGAGCTGATGGCCTTCTCGATGGCCTTCTTGACCGAATCGTCGAGCCCCGGCGTTTCATCGAGCGTCTTCAGGGTCTGGATCATCATGTTGTTCGCAGAGATAACGGTATCGCTGGTCTGCGAGACCACGGCAACGGCACCCTGGGCGGCCTGCACCTGGGCGTTCACGTCGCTGATGGAGGCGTTGGCATTGTTGCACGCGCTTCGGGCCAGCTCGTTGGACTCGTCGAGCATGGAATCCATGCGGGAAACCAACGGGGCCACCGCGTTCTGCGTGGTGGTGAGCAGGCTCGATGCCTCTTTCAGCTGGTCGCTAAGGCCCTGGATGCCGTTCTTGGCGGTTTGCAGCTTCTGCTTCGCGTCGGCGGTTTTGGCGGAAAGGTCGCTTGAGGCGTTTTTCAGGTCCGACACGGAATCGCGCGCTTCCTGCAGCGATGAGTTAGCCTTGTCCAGCTGCTTGGAAACGCTGGTCTGGCCAGCGTCGATGCTGTCCTTCGCGTTCGATATCTCCGTGTTCAGCGTGCTTGCAATAACGCCGCTCACCGTGGAAACGAAGGTTGAGTTGATGGTTTCGTCCAGCGTGTTGGCGCCCGTGTCGGTGACCTTGGTGGAAACGCCGCCCGCCTTCTCGTTCACGTAGTACTCGAGCTTCGGCTGCACGAAATCGCCGGTGAGCAGCGTGGTTACGTCATAGCTGAAGTCGGAGGGCATGATGAAGGCCGCATACGCCTTGCCGGAGTTCACTTCCTCCATGGCCGTTTCGCGGTCGGTGAACGTCCAGCCCAACTGGGTGTTCCCCTGGAGCTGCTCCACCACCTGGTCGCCCATGTTCAGCTCGCCCATCGAATCGATGGTGGCGCCCTCGTCCTCGTTAACCACGCACACGCGGATGTTGCCGGTGTTGCCGTACGGATCCCAAAAGCCCACCACGTTGAACCAGGTGTACAGCGAGGGAAGCACCACCAGCACGAACACCACAACCAGCGCAGCAGGCGCCTTCAGCAAGCGCACGTAATCTCGTTTCAGAACGCGAAGAGCGTTTCCCACGCCGGCAAGCACCTCCTATGCATCCAACAGTTGCGGCATTCCCACGTAGCCAGTTCGGCTAGCGTGATTCCTGCGTATTGTATCCTGCGCAGGAAAAAGCACCCGGCACCACGCAGTCCCTATACAGAAACTCCCCAACTGTAGAAGAATTTGAACAATCCCGGCCGGTTTGTTCATCGGCGGAAGGAACGCGGAGCATCCTGTACCGGACCGAGTTCCGATTCGGTGCCGCAGCTGACCAGACCAGTCGGCCACCTATCGCCTGCCCGACAGCCTGCCCAACCGCCAAGTCCCGCTTCGGCACCGCATCCGGCTCGCTCGGCCGCCCACCCATGGCACCGAACCGCCACCCGCCGACAGCCCACTCAACCACCGGCCACTAGCCTACTCGGCCGCCTTTTCCGCCACCTCTTCCAACAGCAGGCTGCGGAACAGATCGAACGCCTGCCACGGCTCGGCGTTCACCGGAACGCCCAAGCCGATGCAGTAGCTGGCCTGCGGCGAAAGGGGGATGCGCACCAGCTCGCCGGAAAGGTACGGGGTAACGTCGAGCATGTCGGTGAAGCAGAACACCGCGCCTATCCCCTGCGAGGCCATGGCCAGAAGCGTGGGCAGGTTCTCGCTCATGGCAACCACCTTCGGGCGGATGCCGGCATTGCGCAGCTCGGAATAGGCAACGCGGCCCGAGATGTCGTCCACGGTGGCAAGCACGAACGGGCACTTCGCAAGTGAGCCGATGCCCTCAGCGGCCAACTTCTGCGCCGCGTGCTGCGCCGGCATGCCCATCACCTGCTGAAGCAAGTCGGGATGAACGGCAAGCACGATCTTCTCTTTATATATAGGTTCAACGGAAACCCCTGGACAGCTGCCCTCGAAGCGCGCGATAACGGCATCCAGCTCGCCGCGCTCGGCCATGCGGATCAGGGAGCGGTTGGTGCCCTCGATCAGCTTCACGGTAACGCCAGGCATCTTCTTCGCCATGGCAGAGACCACATTCGGCATAAGCACGCGCCCGCGGCTGTGGGAAATGCCCACCTTCAGCACGCCCGCTGCGCCGTTGGAAACCTCGCCTATCTGGCGGATCATGTCGCGCTGGGCCTGGCGCTGCTCGCGCGCGTACATAAGGAACACCTTGCCTGCCGGCGTGAACGAGATGGGCGTGCCGCGCACGACCAGCTTCGCACCGAGCGATTTTTCCAGCGAAACCAGGCGCGCGCTCAACGTTTGCTGGGAAATCTGCAGGTCATCGGCCGCCTTGGTGAAACTCTCGTTCTCGGCCAGCTTGATGAACCAATCCCATCCTTCAAGGCTCACGTTTTCCTTCTTCCCGCAAGGCTCCCGCCGGTGCAGCCGGCAATTCAACAGATTTGCCGCATTCGTTGCGCCGCGGATGGAGCCGTTTCCGTTCGCCTGGAATGTTATACCGCTATCCAACGATTTTTGTTACTCAACAAAATTAATTGGCGTTTAACAATAAATAAACGGTCAGTTCACGTAAAATCAACGACAGCGAAAGGGCTCTGACCACAAGCGCAGAGCATCCAACGGCAAACGCCCGAAGAGCCATTCCGCCTTTCGCGAAGGAATGAAAGTGAGAAGAAATGAAGAAAAAGCTTTTGGCAGTCTTCGCTTGCGCCTGTGCCGCAGCCATGGCGCTGGCCCTGGCTGGTTGCAGCAGCTCGTCTAGCTCCGACAGCAAGGAACTGCGTTTCGTAACCGGCGGCGAGTCCGGCACCTACTATGCCTACGGCAGCGTTCTTGCCCAGTACGCCACCAACAACGCAGGCCTGAACGTGAACGCCCTTTCCTCCGAGGGTTCCAAGGCCAACATCCAGTCCCTGGAAAGCGGCGAGGCTGAGCTGGCCTTCTGCCAGACCGACGTGGCAACCTACGCCTACAAGGGCACCAACCTGTTCGACGGCGCAGCTTACACCGACTTCTCCGTCGTGGCTGCCCTCTACCCCGAGCAGGTGCAGATCGTAACCTGCGATTCCAGCATCAAGACCGTTGCCGACCTGAAGGGCAAGACCGTTTCCGTTGGCGCTGCCAACTCCGGCGTGTACTTCAACGCGGTTGACATCCTGGGCGCTTACGGCATCGACGTGAACAGCGACATCTCCGCTGTGTACCAGAACTTCGCCGACTCCGCCGACTCCCTGAAGAACGGCAAGGTTGACGCAGCATTCATCGTTGCCGGCGCACCCACCACCGCCATCACCGACCTTTCCACCTCCAAGCAGGCTTACCTGGTATCCATGGACGCTGAGCACATCGCCAAGCTCCAGGAAACCTCCCCCTACTACGCTGAGGCCACCATCCCTGCCGGCACCTACTCCGGCATGGAAGCTGACACCACCACCGTTTCCGTTCTTTCCGTTGTGCTTGCCAACAACTCCGTAAGCGAAGACGACGTGTACGCCTTCACGAAGTCCCTCTTCGACGGCGCACAGAACAACGCCGAGGCACATGCGAAGTACAAGGAGCTCACCCTTGAGACCGCTTCCTCCATCACCTCCGTTCCTTACCATGCTGGCGCTGCCAAGTACTTCAAGGAGCAGGGCGTAGAGGTTCCCACCGCCTAATGGCCTAACCGCCGAAACCAGCTGCCGTAACTGAAAAGCAGCTTGCATGAGGGGTCGCAGCGCGCAGATGCCGCTGCGACCCTGATTGCTACCGAAAGCCTTCCGTGCGTGCTGCGCTCTTGGCGCATCCCGGGCTCGCCTTCCCCGAGCAACCCACCCCGATAGCCCAGCACGCACGCAATGTGTATGCCGTACCCGACCACAACAAGGAGAGCTATGAGCATATTCAACTCAAGCAAATTCGACATCAAGAAGAAAAGCGAGGTGAAAGACGAGCAGAGCGTACCCAGCAACGCCGACGTCGATGTAGACGAGGTTATGCGCAAGTACGACCGCGAGTCGAACACCCGCATCTGGACGGGCATCCCGAAGGCCGTTGTCACCGGCGTGATGGTGCTGTTCTCGGTGTACTGCCTGTACATGACGCTGTTCAGCGTGGAGCAGGCCGAAACGCGCCTGGCCCGCTTCCTGGCCTTCGTCATCATCATCGGCTTTTTGATGTACCCCGCCTCCAAAACCGGGCACTCCCCCAACCACATCCCGTGGTACGACATCCTGCTCATGGTGATAGGCGCGACGTCGTTCATGTACTTCGCCGTGAACACCACGCCCATCCTCATGATGGGTGCGCGCATCGGCACGCTGGAGCTGGTCATGGGCATCTGCGGCATCGCGGTGCTCATCGAGCTGTGCCGGCGCTGCGTGGGCCTTCCCATCATCATCGTGGTGGGCTGCCTTATCATCTACGCGTTCTACTGGCAGTTCAGCCACGGCAACGACTTCATGCGCGCGCTCACCAATGTGGTGCAGAAGCTGTTCTACACCACCAGCGGCGTGATCGGCACGCCCACCAACGTGTGCTACACCTACATCGTGCTGTTCATCATCTTCGGCGCGTTCCTTGAGCGCACCGGCATCGCGAACTTCTTCATCTCGTTCGCGAATCGCCTGGCCGGCTGGTCTTCCGGCGGCCCGGCGAAAGTAGCCGTTATCTCTTCGGCCCTGTGCGGCATGGTTTCCGGCTCTTCGGTTGGCAACACCGTTACCACCGGCTCGGTAACCATTCCCATGATGAAAAAGACCGGCTACCGCCCCGAGTTCGCAGGCGCAGTCGAAGCGGCATCTTCCACCGGCGGCCAGATCATGCCCCCCATCATGGGCGCCGCCGCGTTCCTGATGGCAGAGTACATGGGCATTCCCTACATCCAGGTTGCCACCATCGCCATCATCCCCGCCATCCTGTACTTCGGCGGCATCTTCTGCACCGTGCACCTGGAGGCGAAGAAGCGCGGCCTGAAGGGCATCCCCTTCAACGAGCTTCCCACCTGGATCTACCTGCTGAAGAACTGCTACCTCATCATCCCGCTGGTGGTGCTGGTATGGATCGTTTCCGCGGGCATCTACACCATGGCCGTTTCCGCCGCTATCTCCATCTTCGTGGCGTTCGTCATCGGCTACATCCACTTCTTCCTTACCAACTGGTCTGAGCGCACCGAGGAAGACACCTTCGGCAGCGTTCTGCTGGAAACCACCAAGACCGCGCTTTGGACCGCCGCCGACGCCTTCGCTGCCGGCGCACGCAACTCCATCGCCGTTGCCGTTGCCTGCGCACTGGCCGGCATGATCGCCGGCTGCATCACGGTAACCGGCCTGGCTTCCGTGCTCATCAACGCCATCGTCATGGCCGCGGGCGACTACCTCATCATCGGCCTTATCCTCACCATGCTGTGCTGCATCGTTCTGGGCATGGGCGTTCCCACCACGGCGAACTACTGCATCATGGCCGCAACCTGCGCCCCCATCCTTATCCAGCTGGGCGTGCCGCTGGTGTGCGCGCACTTCTTCGTGTTCTACTTCGGCATCCTGGCCGACATCACCCCGCCGGTAGCACTCGCCGCGTACGCCGGCTCGGCAATCGCGAAGTCGAAGCCGATGAAGACGGCCGTGAACGCATCGCGCTTGGGCATGGCCGCCTACATCGTGCCGTTCATCTTCGCCTTCTGCCCCGCCCTTATCATGCAGGTGCCCGTTGAGCCCTACATGGTTGTGGTCAACACCGCCATGGCGCTGTTCGGCCTGTTCGGCATTGCCGCCGGCATCGAAGGCTACCTGTTCGGCAAGATCAACGTGGTACTGCGCATCCTTGCAATCGCCGCCGGCCTGGTGATCATGCTGCCCATGTCCGAATCCGACGGCATCACGTCGCTGTGGCTCAACGCCATCGGCTTCGTGTTCGTGGCTGGCGTGTTCGTGTACCAGAAGCTCCGCCATGGCAAGAACGACGACGGCAACAACAGCAAGGGCGTAGAGGCCGCAGCGTAACGCCGGCCGCCCTTTCCCGCCGTCCCAAGAACAAGCGGTGCCGGCCACCATGGCCGGCACCGCACCCGAACCGCACACCTTCCACTTGAAACGAGGATCCATGGATATCAAAGAAACCATTTGGGTCACTGGCTGCAACGGCTTTCTGGGCCGCGAGATAGTCAAACGCCTGAAGGAAACCTACAACTGCACCGTGGTTGGCACCGACGCCGAGCTCACCGTAACCGACCCCGACCTGGTTGATGCCTTCGCGCAGGATCTGCGCCCCGACGTGATCATCAACTGCGCCGGCATCTCCCGCTCGGTTGCCGGCCTGGGCAACCGCATCCACGCCTACGAGGTAAACGCCCTGGGCGCCCGCAACGTTGCGCTTGCCGCCAACAACGTGGATGCCCTTATGGTGCAGATCTCCACCGACGACGTGTTCCCCGTGCGCATGGCCGAGCCCGCCAACGAGTTCGACACGCCCCACCCCGAAACCCCTTACGGCAAGTCGAAGCGCGCTGGCGAGGTTATGGTGCGCGACACTGCGCCCAACCACCTCATCATCCGCTCTTCGTGGGTGTACAGCGCAGACGGTAGCCAGGTGAAGAACGCACTCGATGCCGCGAAGGCCGGCAAGACCATCGGCGCACGCACCGACCAGATCGCTTCGCCCACCTCGGTTTCCACCTACGTCGACTTCCTTATCAAGGCCATCAACCGCAAGGCAACGGGCACCCTGCACGTTACCAGCCGCGGGCTGGCAAGCCGCTACGAGTTCCTTACCCGCGTGCTCACCGTATGCGGATACGACCCGGCGAAGGTGCTTACCCCCGAATCCGACCTGGTAACGGCCGAACAGGTAGAGCTGGAAAGCCTGATGCTGGAAATGTTCGGCGCCGAGCTGCCCACCTGGGAAGAAGACGTGGACGCCTACTTCAAGGAGATCGGCCTGGCGAAATAGCCCAGCCCGCCCCTTCGAAAACGAATGGCCCGCCCGGTGATCCAAGGATCTACCGAGCGGGCCATTTTAGTGCTGAATTTGATTGGGTTTGCAGATCGGGCAACTAGCCTATCCGCGCCGCGGGCAGGGGCACCGCCCCTCGGGGATTCCCGCTACCCTGCTCGCT
>CAVHGQ010000041.1:0-1701 GCA_963635335.1 Candidatus Melainabacteria bacterium
GCTGTTGAAAGGAGAGCTCGTGGGATTCTTCGGTAGTCGTAAAAAAGCCAAGAACGTACCAGTGACTTCCGTTGTCGAGCAAGAAAACCCAGAGGAAATCGAGCAAGAGGTTATCCAGAACGGTTTCGATGAGGCAAACGAGCACGCTCAGGTTGTGGAGCGGGAATCAGAGCCGGAACCTGAAGAAGATACCGCTGCTGAGTCTGAGGAACAGGCCGCAGAAGAGCCCGCAGACGAAGAAGAGGAAGACGATGGCTTCCGTAGCTTCGTTCCGTTCCGCGACAAGCCCCCTGTTTCACATGTGATCGGCCAAACGAAGATCCTGGCCATAATCAACCAGAAGGGCGGCGTGGGCAAATCCACCACCGCTGTGAACCTTGCTGCAGCGCTTGGCCGTATGGGCAAAGAGGTTCTTCTGGTTGACCTTGACCCGCAGGGCAATGCGACGAGCGGGTACGGCATCGACAAGCGTGCGCTTGATGCGTGCGTCTACAACGTTCTGCTCGGCGAAACGCCGGCGGAAGATGTCATCCTCTCCTGCGTGGCCGAGGGTGTTGACGTTCTGCCCTCCACTATCAGCCTTGCTGGCGCCGAAGTGGAGCTGGTCAACGAGATGGCGCGCGAGAATCGCTTGAAGAATGCGCTCGGCAGCCTTCGCGGCCGCTACGACTACATCCTTGTCGATTGTCCGCCTTCCTTGGGCTTGCTCACCATCAATGCGCTTGTCGCTGCCGATAAGCTGTTGGTGCCCATCCAGTGCGAGTTCTATGCACTGGAAGGTGTGACAAAACTTCTTGATTCGATGAAACGTGTCAAAAGCATCCTGAACCCGAGCCTGGATATCTTCGGTATCGTGCTTACCATGTATGATTCTCGAACCAATCTTGCCAATCAGGTGGTCAATGAAGTCCGTTCCTTCTTTGGCGATGCAGTTTTCGACACGTTGATCCCGCGCACCGTTAAACTGTCTGAAGCTCCAAGTTATGGCCAGTCGATTATCGAGTACGCTCCCGACAACAAGGGAAGCCTCGCCTACACCGACTTGGCTAAAGAGGTGATTGAACGTGGCTAAACAGAAAAGCGGCCTTGGGCGCGGCCTGAATGCGCTCTTTGACGAAAGCCCCCGTCCTTCTGCTCCCGAACCTAAAAGGGAAACGCCGGTCAAGGTGAAAACCGAGACAGCTGCTCCTGCGAAGAAGGAGCCTGCGGCGCCTGCCGAGAGCAAGCCTGCTGAAAACCAGGGGGTTCTGCATAGGGCGCTGCGCGACCGCGCCAATGCGACGGCTCGAAAGAACAGCAGCTCTTCTGACATCTATATATCTGAAGAGGCGTTGGAAAACGCCAAGGTTGTTTCACGTGAAACGAAGAAGACGCCCCATCAGGTTGGCTCGGGCACCACGGCTCGGGCGGTTAAGCGTCCCGAGCCGCAGCCTAAGCCTGTCATCCCCGCAGAAAAGCGCGCTGGCACGGTTTCCGAGCGCCCGGTTGTACAGAAGGCTGCTGCCTCCAAGGCAGTAAAGCCTACAGAGGCTGCTCCGGCGAAGCCTAAGGATGCCAAGGGCGAGACCGGCATCGTGAAGCTGGCTATGGTTCAGCCGAACCCCGACCAGCCGCGCACCAACTTCAAGCCGGAGGAAATCGAGGAGCTGGCAGGCTCCATCAAGAAGGAAGGCTTGCTGCAGCCTATCCTGGTTCGCAAGG
>CAVHGQ010000041.1:2711-7926 GCA_963635335.1 Candidatus Melainabacteria bacterium
ATGTCGGCACCGCGGGAATTGCGGATGGTGGCCTCTTTGCCGGCGCGCTTGAGCTCGTGCACCCAATCCTGCTGAACCTTCGGGGAGGTTGGGTGGTAAGGGCTGCTGGCAACCTCGTTTACGTTCAAGAGGTTCACGTGGCAGAGCAGCCCGTCGCAGAAACCTTTGAGTGCCTCCAAACTTTCCGGGGTATCGGTAACGCCGTCTATTAATAGGTACTCAAGGCTGACCCTTCTGCCCGATGCGGCAGTGTAGTTAACGAGGGCTTCTTTGAGCTTTGTGAGCGGGATGTTCGAACAGCGCGGCATAAGCTCATCGCGGGTCTCCTGGATTGCCGAGTGCAGGCTTACCGCCAGGGTGAACTGCTCTGGCTCGTTGCTGAGCTTCTGTATGCCGCCTAGTATCCCGCAGGTGGAAACGGTGATATGGCGCGCTCCGATTTCCAGGCCGTCTTTCGAGTTGGCGAAGCGGAGGGCATCGAGGGTGGCGTCGTAATTTTGGAACGGCTCGCCCTGGCCCATGGAAACCAGGTTGGTCACGCGATAGCCGAAGTCTTCCTGCACAGCGTTGATTTGGCAGATCATCTCTGCGGAAGAAAGGTTGCGCGTAAGGCCTTCGTGCCCGGTAGCGCAGAAGGAGCACGCCATTGCGCATCCTGCCTGCGTGGAAAAGCAGACGGTGAGGTGCTTCGGCTCGTCCTTGCGTTCCTTTTTGCCAGTTGAGGGTATCCCCACCGCTTCAACGCGTGCGCCATCGTGGTACTCGAAAACGTACTTCCGCGTGCCATCGCGGGAGACCTGTTTATCGACCACGACCGGCTTAACCAAAGGGAAGCGCTCTTCGAGCTGAGCCCTCATGGTTTTTGGCAAGTTCGACATCTCGTCATAGGAAGAGACGTTCTTCTGATAGAGCCATCCCGTAAGCTGCTTCGCGCGGAACTTGGGCTGACCGAGCTCCGCAACGAGCTGGGGGATCTGGGATATGTTCAGAGATTGGATTGGTTCGTTCATGGATCGTATTATACGCAAGTGGTGCGAAGCCCCCGTTGCGCGGCGAGCCCCCATTTCGCCTTTGCTATACTCACAGCAGCTCATTTAGGCTTTCATATTCGGTTGTTCGTTGGTCGGAAGTGTGAACTATGTCTTGTTCTTTTAAGCCCGAGGAAATAAAAGTTGCCTTGCTGGCAGGAGGCAAGAGCGCCGAGCGCGACATCTCCCTTCTTTCCGGTGAAGGTTCCAAGGAGGCTTTGGAGCAAGCAGGGTTCCCGGTAACGGTTCTTGACCCCGCGAAAAAGGAAGACCTTGTCCAGCTGATCCAGGGCGATTTCGACGTTGCCTTCTTGGCGCTTCATGGTAAGTACGGCGAAGACGGCACCGTGCAGGGCTTCCTGGAAACCATCGGCCTGCCCTATACCGGCCCCGGCGTGTGGTCGAGCGCTACCGCCATCGACAAGATGAAGGCGAAGGCTGTTTACCAGGCTGCCGGCATCGCTACCCCTTATTCTTTGACCATCGATTCTGCGGAGGTTCCGGCTTCTGATGTGGTGAGCGCCGTAGGCTCCCATTGCGTGGTGAAGGCTGCAACCCAAGGAAGCGCCCTTGGCGTGTACATTTGCGATGGCGTGGATGAAGTTGCCGAAGCCATCAAGAAGGTGTTCGAGGTGGACACCTGCGCGTTTGCTGAAGCATTCGTGCAAGGCCCTGAATTTACGGTGGCGGTGTTGGGCAACGAAGAGCCGTACGCCCTTCCGGTGATCAAGATCGTTCCGTCCCACGAGTTCTACGATTTCGAATCGAAGTACGCCCAGGGCGGGTCGCAGCATATCTGCCCCGCGCCGCTTTCTGACGAGGAAACCGCCGTTGCTCAGGCTCTTGCGGTTGAGGCCCACAAGGCGCTTGGATGCCAGGGTGTTTCGCGTACTGACCTTATCCAGGACGCGGAAGGGAAGTTCTGGGTGCTGGAAACCAACACCATTCCCGGGATGACGTCTACCTCGCTCCTGCCCGACGCTGCCAGTGCCGCCGGCATGTCGTTCCCTGAGCTCTGCGTGAAGCTGATCGGGTACGCCCTTCAGCGATAGCCTTAGAACGCTCCACAGGAGTGTAGGCCGAACACGATAAGCGCAACAACGGCCAATAGGAAGATCCAGCTAAGAACCGTGCAGCCCATGTTGCCCTTTCGGGCTTGCTTTACCAGGCGCTCGGTGCCAGTGCGCTCGGTTTTCACCCAGGCCGTGCCCTTTTTCTTCTCGGGCAGGGCTACGCGGCCGGTGGGCGTCCATTTGCCCTGGGACTCGATAACCTGCGCGATGGCGTCCCTGCCCAAGTCCGCATCGGGGCGAATGCCGTTGCCGAGCTGGTTGCCCAGGCCGTCGACGAAGGTGCTGAACGCGGCTTCATATTCAGGGTCGTACGAGACGATGAGCACTTGCCCCCAGTAAAGGCCCGGCTCGGGCTTTTCGGTGAAAGCGACCAAGGCCAACAGGGCAACGGTGTTCCAGCCCTTTGCTGCGCAAAGCTCTACCTGGCTTGCTGCGCGGTTTTCCAGGATGCCCATGCGCTTGCCGAACGGATTGACGATCCAAGCCGTGCGCTTTCCGTCGTTGTACTCGGTTTCGATGCTGAAGGCATCGCCGATGATGTTGTCTGCTCCAAGAAATGCCGCGGCGGCTTCCTTGCTTTCGGTATCGAACCGGGCGTACGTAGCGAAGTAGCCGATCTCGGACATATTTTCTCCTAGGAGTAGCGCGGATAAAGGGGTTTGCGAATGCAGTAAATGATAGTCTTTACTGCATGGAAACTCAAAACGAAGAAGCCGCCCGCCGGCTTGACTCTTATATTGTAGAAAACACCCCTTCCAGGATCCGCGAGCGCTACCATGCGCTGCGCAACTACGCTGAAACGCACGATTTCGGCGTGCTGGATGAAGATGTGGTCATCATCGACACGGAGACCACAGGTTTTTCCTTCACAAACGACCAGCTTATACAGATTGCCGCTGCGCGTATGCAGAAAGGTGAAGTAACCGGCTGGTACGTCACGTTCGTGAACCCTGGCAAGCCCATCCCCGACGACGTTGCCCACCTTACGAATATCAGCAACGAAGATGTGGCCGACGCCCCGAGCGCCGATGATGCGGTAAAGGGCCTGGTTGAATTTGTGGGCGATTCCGATGTGGTGGCTCATAACGCCAACTTCGACCGCACGTTCTGCACCAAGTACCCAGCGGGTGAGCCGCTGAAGAAGAACCTCTGGTTCGATTCGCTGGACTTGGCGAAAATCGCGCTGCCGCGTTTGAAATCCCATCGTTTGCTGGATTTGGTGCGTGCGTTCGGCGGGCCGGACTCCACCCATCGTGCCGACGATGACGTGGCGGCCACCTGCATTGTGTACCGCATCCTGCTGGCGGCAGTCGATTGCATGCCGGCACCGCTGGTGAGCCATATTGCTCAGATGTCCGATGTGGATTCGTGGAACACGGTCGCTGTTTTCCAGCGTATCGCCGAGGCGCAGCACTGCGAAGAGTCGTACAACCTGCGCGCTTCCCGGAAGGCTGCCGTGGCCAAGGCAACGGCGCCTGTGCGCGTCGACGCGAATTCGCCGGCCACTACGGTGGAGCTTGCTTACGACAATGGCGAAGATTGGGAGGTTGCGGCGGCCAAGACCCTAGAGTTCGCTTCCGATGAAGAGATCGCCGCCGCGTTCAACCCCGGTGGGCTGCTGGATTCGCTCTACGACGAATACGAGCCCCGCGAAGAGCAACGTGAAATGGCGCTTGCCGTGAACCGCGCCCTTACCCAAGGGCGAAACCTTGCGGTGGAAGCCGGCACGGGCGTTGGCAAGTCGATGGCGTACCTGATTCCCCTGGCGTACGCCGCGCAAAAGAACTCGATTACCGTAGGCGTGGCAACGAAGACGAATGCGTTGCTGGATCAGCTGGTGAACAAGGAGCTTCCGCTGCTGGCGGGCGCCATGGGCATAACCTATGCGCCACTGAAGGGCTTCACCCATTACCCCTGCCTGCGCAAGGTGGACCAGCTGGACAAGCAGGGCGCCGAGATCATCATCTACAAGAAACAGCAGATCAACCAGGCTCCTGCGTTGGCTGGCTTGCTCTCGTTCGTGGAGCAGAGCGACTACGATGACATGGATTCCCTGAAAATCGATTACCGCGCCATCCCGCGTTGGCGCATTACCACGAAGAGCTCCGAGTGCCTGCGCCACAAGTGCCCGTTCTTCGGGCGCAGCTGCTTCGTGCATGGCGCGCGCGAGGAAGCCCAGCGTTGCGATGTGGTGGTAACGAACCATAGCCTGCTGTTCTGGGATGTCCGCTTCGATGGCGGCCTGCTGCCGCCCATCCGCTATTGGGCAGTCGACGAGGCTCATGGCGCCGAAGCGGAGGCGCGCCGTGCGTTGGCGCTTTCCGTTTCCTCGGAATCGCTGCTTAGCCTGGCGAAGCGTGTTGCCGGCGAGAGCTCTACCTCCAACGTGCTCACCCGCGTTTCGCGCAGTGCACAGGCTCCCGAAGAGGGAATGCGCCTGTATGAATCGCTCATTTCCAAGGCCCAGACCTGTGCCGGAGCCTTTGCTATCGCTGCCGAGGAATTCTGCCTGGGCGCGAAGGACCTGCTGCTGCACGACACTAAGCATTCTTCCCGCGGGTACGAGTACTTCGACCTGTGGCTGAACGACGACATCAGGAAGGGCGCTTCGTACCGTGCGGTGGTGGGACGTGCCCAATCGCTACAGGAAACCCTGGAAAAGCTCATTCGAGCCATTCGGGACATCGTTGCCTACGCCGAGCAAATGGACGATAACTCAAGCGCCCAGCGCGAGCTTGCCCTGGTTGCCCTTGAGCTGCGCGAGCTGAACGAATCGCTGGATGCGGTGTTCTTCAACGGCGAGGACAACCAGGTCCATTCGGTGCGCGTGAACCGCAAGAAGGCCGAGCTGGACGAGGTGTTCACGGTGCAGCCGCTCGACGTGGGACTTCCGCTGAACGATTCGCTGTACGCCGACACGCGCAGCGTGATATACGCTTCTGCCACCCTTTCGGTGGACGGGTCGTTCGACGCGTTCGAGCGAGCGGTCGGCTTCAACGAGGGCGAAGATTCCCAGGCGGACACGCTGAAGGTTGATTCGAGCTTCGATTTCGATGCGAATATGAAAGTGTACGTCCCCACCGACATGCCCGAGCCTTCCAGCCCGGCGTACCT
>CAVHGQ010000041.1:8338-11226 GCA_963635335.1 Candidatus Melainabacteria bacterium
AAGTCCACCGATAAGGGCATTGTGGTGCTGGCGGACAGGCGCCTGCTTACCAAATACTATGGGAAGAAGTTCCTCAACTCGCTGCCGAGCCGCAATATATCGTGTCTGACCTGCGACGAGATAATCGCCGAGGTTGCCGAGGCTGCACGCATAGAGAACATCGCGAAAGGCAACTAGGCCGTTGCCGTGAAGAAGAACAAGCAAAACGGGAGAGGCTTAGGCCGCAAGGAAAAGCAGTTCCTTCACCTGAAGGAATTTTCCCAGGGCAAGCCGAACGAGATCTCGTTCAACGTGCTTGAGCAGAAAGCTGCTGCACAGGACGAGAAGGAAAAGGGCTCGTCGTGGCGTTTTTTCCGGTTCCGCGAGGATGCCCAGGAGATCCCAGCCGAAAAGGAAGCTCTGCCGGACAAGGCGGGCGCTTCCAAGCAGAGCACCCGTTCCGCTGCATCCAAAGGCAAGGCCTCCAAGCGCAGCTTCGGGCATTCCGGCTCTGATGCTTCGGCGGTGAAGAAAGAGAAGAAGGCGAAGAAACCGCGGAAGTCGGTTAAGGCCAGCCACGTGCATAACGATGACTCTGCCGAACAGAGCTCGTTTCTTGCTGCCGATTCTCGGGAAGAGATCCTGAAGCGCCAGCGCAGACGCCGCCGCGCCCGCAGGCTGAGCCTTGCGATGGTGATCCTGCTGTGCATCGGCGGTTTAAGTGTTGGGGGTTATTGGGCTTACCAGCAGTACGAGAAGCTGAGCACGAGCGTGGGCGTTCTGCGTGAGGCGTGCAGCCTTATCGCACAAAGCGATGAGACCACGGTGGCGATTGACCAGTATTTCCAGACCGCGTTCAACGACGACACCATAAGCACTGCCGAAAGCCTTTCCGGACAAGTGCCCGACGCTAAGGACAAGCTCGAGTCTGCCCGCGTGTACGCGCAGAAGGCCGAAGGCGAGCTTGAGGGTTCGCAGCGCGACAAGGAAGCGGCCGAGCGCGCGCTGAATGCCATCGCCAAGCGCAATCAGCTGCTGGATCTCTCGCTTTCCCGTATGGAGCAGGATGTGGCGGCGAAGCAAGCAATCGACGCCATGAACGAAGCGGAAAGCCACATCAAGGAGGGCAATTCCCTTCTGTTCCAGGCCGCGAACGTGGTGTCGGACACCACCAACGACAACGTGGCGAAATCGACCGAGTACACTACTGCGGCAAAAGCCCAGTTCATGCTTGCGCAGCAGTACGTCGAAGCTGCCAAGGGCCTCTACCCTTCAGCGAGCTACGACGACTCGCTGGCGTACCTGGACAAGCGCGTTCTTGCCGCAGACGAGGCGCTTGCCTCCAACGAGGCGATCTTGATCCAAGACAAAAGCACGGCCGAACAGCATAACGATGCCTACAATGCTGCAGATCAGGAAGCCGTTGCCCTTGCGGAAAAGCTGGGGAGCAATTTCGCGCAGCCGATTATCGACGCGTATTCAGCGGCAACGGCCGACGTTACCGCGCAATACGATTCCCTTCGTTCGGATGCTGCTGCGAACGATGCTTACTTGCGAGAGTATTTAGGGAGTTCGCAATGAGGCGGGCGCGACGTTGCGGATTTTCAGCATCGCCCGGCACCGGTGCGCGGGCTTGTCGAAACATTTATGTGGATTCAGTTCGACGATCTTGGCCGGTGGGTCAACCGAGGGTTGGCAAACCGCCTGCTCGGATCAAATGACGTATACTGATTTGGAATATATCCATGCGGCGAATAAAACCGCGCGTGTGAAAAATAGCAAAAGGGGCTATTCATGGCTGAAATTATCGACGACGTTGAGTATCTGACAAAGGAAGTTGGGCCTCATCCTGCCGGAACGGAAGAAGAGCAGAGGGCGGCACTGTATATTGCCGACCGAATGCAGAAGGACGCAGGCTTCACAACGGTCGTGGAAGACTTCCAATGCAGTGCCAACGATCAGTTGCCCACCCTTATCTGCTTCGGTGCTGCCCTGCTTTCGGTCCTGCTTTCGCTCATCGCGCCCGGCCTGGGCATCCTCTGGATGCTTCTGGGTATTGCCGGTGCCGTGCTGTTCGGTATGGAGATCATGGGCAAGCCGGTGCTTTCCCGTCTGTTCAAGACGGGCGCAAGCCAGAACGTGGTGGCGAAATACCAGCCCGCTTCGGTTGGCCAATCTCCGCGTCGCCGCAAGGTGATTCTGGTTGCTAATTACGACAGTGCGAAGGCGCTGCAGGAGGAAAAGCCTCCCTTTGCCCAGTTCCTGCCCCTAATGCAGAAGGCAAGCGCTATTGCCCTGGTTGTTTCGGCCTTCCTGTTGCTTCTCCGCTCCACTGTGCTTTCGGGCGACACGGGCGCGCTTTCCTCCATCATCTCGTTCTTGTTGGTGATCTGCGCGATCCTGTTCGCGCTTCCTATCGTGCGTTCGGTGCTCCATATCATGGCTCCCTATAATCAGTCGGCCAACAACAACGCAACCGGCGTATCGGTTATGTTGGAAGTGGCACGTCAGGTTGGCAATGGCCTGGTAAGCCAGGAAGAGCTGATGGAACAGGCCTCGAACGAGGCAAGCGTTGTGCACGGCGAGGAAGCTGCCCGTTCGGAGGGTTTGGTTCCGGAAGGTGCAACCGTTTCGTACGAGGCGGAAAACCTGTCGCCACAGGAATCGCTGGCTGCTGCCAAGGCCGCCATTGCGGCTCTTACCGGCAAGCCGGTTGCGGATAAGGTTCCCGTTGCCGATATCTCTTCCCGCTTGGTGAAGGGAGGCGGCCTTCTTCCTGAAGACGAGGTTGCTGCCTCGAGCGTTCACTTCGAAGAGAGCCCGCAGCCTAAGCAGCGCAAGAAGACCAGCTACCTTTCTAGGGAAATGGTCTCGGCAACGCTTGATGAAGAGCCTGTTGCTCCCGAGCC
>CAVHGQ010000042.1:0-6498 GCA_963635335.1 Candidatus Melainabacteria bacterium
TCGGCTTGTTTGCTACAATGCCGCAGGTATTTTCATGGAAAGGGCGAACATGGATCTGGGTCTTGTCGTATCGGCCGCGCTAGCTGGCCTGATGTCGTTTTTCTCTCCGTGTATCGTGCCGCTTTTGCCGGTGTACGTTGGCATCCTCACCACCGATGCGAATTCCGAGAAGCTCTCGCTTGCGGCGCGCAGTGCGAACACCATCGCATTCGTGCTGGGCATCTGCTGCGTGTTCGTGTCGCTTGGCGCGGCATCGGGCGCCCTTGGGCAGGCGCTCAACAGCCCGTACGTGGCCATCGCCCTCGGCATCCTCGTTATCGTTCTTGGCCTGCACCTGGCCGGTGTGCTGAAAGTCTCGTTCCTGAATAGGGAAAAGCGGGCGAACCTCTCCAAGATCTGTGTGAGCAGCGCTTTCGGCGCTTTTGTGCTGGGCTTGGCTTTCTCTTTCGGCTGGACGCCATGCGTGGGACCCATCTTGGGAACCATTCTGGCGCTCGCCGCCGAGCAGGGGAGTGCGCTTGTTGGCGCTGGCCTGCTTCTTGTCTACGCGCTTGGGCTGTGCGTGCCGTTCGTTGCCATCACGCTTGCGGCGAACGCGCTGCTAGTGCGCCTGCGCTCGCTTCATAAGTACTTGCCCACGGTTCAGAAGGTGGGCGGTATCCTTATTGCCATCATGGGCATATGGCTCGTGTTCTCGCAGGTGAGCGCCCTTCAAATCCAGCAACGGGCAAACGAGGAAGCCCAGCAAGACCCTGCCGGTATCTCGGCCAATGATGCGCGTGGTGTTGCGGCGGGCGATGCAAACCTCGAAGCGGTGTCAAGCGCCTGGAAGAACGTTGTGCTCACCGATCTAGATGGGGAAAAGCATCGCCTGAGCGAGCTGAAGGGCCAGCCGGTGTATTTCGAGTTCTGGGGCAGCTGGTGCGACTCGTGCGTTGCCGACCTGGACCAGCTGAGCGAAGTGGCGGCAGAGCATGCCAAAACAGGCGATGTGCAGGTGGTCTCGGTGGTGACGCCCGGCTTCTACGGCGAGCGGGATGCCGATGCGTTCGTGGAATGGGCGCGCGCGAACAACGTGAGCGTTCCCGTGTGGATGGACACGAACTGCTCGCTTGCCACGCATCTGAACGTATCGGCGTTCCCCACATCGGTCTTCGTGGACAGCAGCGGTGAGATCGTGAAGATCCGTCTGGGCGCGATCGACCGTGAGGAACTTGAAGGCGTACTCGCTTCCCTGGAGTAAGCAGGGCCGAAATGCGGCGGCGGTGGGCTTGTGTTTTTTTGCCTTCCCACGCTGCTTGAATGCCGTTCGCGCCGAAATACTGCCGCACCCCCTGTTGTTTGGGCTGAACGCTGTTCACCTTGGTAGCATCCTCGCCTGGCGAATTCATTGTTCTGCGTCGAATTCGCCCCAAGCGGCGCTCGCCGCTCTTTTCTGTGATCGTTGAATCGAATAGCTCTTCTGCTGCTTCGGGCTTGCCCGGGTCGGCTTAGCGCGCTCGTGTGAACGTGCGCTCTATCTAGGTGTTTGCGCCGCAGGGCCTTATGCGCAATGCGGCGTTGTCCAAAAGGAAAGGATTGTGATGAAGAAAAAGAACAAGGTGAAGTTTGGCCGCGTGGCCATGCTCGTTGCGGCGTCTGCCGTGCTGGCTTTCGCGCTTGCGGCATGTTCGTCTAATGGCGACGGAAAGTCGGAGAGCTCCGATTCGCAGGCGGCAGCCACCATCGATGTGAGCAAGAACAAGACCGGCAAGGTGGTTTCGGGTACCGTTACCACTTCGGTCGATTTCAGCTCTTATGAGGCCGGCAAGGTCGTTCGCGCATGGCTGCCCGTGGCTCAGAGCGGCGACTATCAGACCATTGAAGACGTGAACTTCGACGCTCCTTCTGCCACCAAGGCCGAGATCACCGAAGACTCCAACGGCAACAAGATGCTCTACCTTGAGTGGGATGCGAACGTGGCCCCCGCCGACCGTACGGCCACGCTTGGCTTCCATGCATCGCGCGATGAGGTTCGCGTGAGCGACATCACCGACGATGGTTCGGAACTGCCCGCCGACGTGAAGCAGTATCTGGAAGGATCCGACCTTGTTCCGGTGAACGATCAGGTGAAGTCCGCTGCCGAGGAGATCACCGCCGGCAAGACCGGCTCCGTGGAGAAGGCCCGTGCCATCTACGACTGGATCATCCAGAACATGAACCGCGACGAAAGCGTGAAGGGCTGCGGCACGGGCGACGTTTGCGCGCTGCTGGACACCAAGGCCGGCAAGTGCACCGACATCAACTCGGTGTTCGTAGGCCTGTGCCGCGCTTCGGGCATCCCTGCTCGCGAGATGTTCGGCGTGCGCATGAACGCTGAGGACATCACCAAGAACCAGCACTGCTGGGCTGAGTTCTACGTTGCAGGCACTGGCTGGGTTCCCGCCGATCCTGCCGACGTTCTGAAGGCCGTGCTGAAGGGCGGATGGACCAAGGACCAGGCAGAGACCCAGGAAAAGGCCGACTACTACTGGGGCGGCTGGGACGCTGAGCGCGTCGAGCTGACCGAGGGCCGCGACCTTACGCTTGCTCCTGCGCAAGACGCTGGCGCCCTGAACAACTTCGGCTACCCCTATGCCGAAGTGGATGGCGAAGCGCTTGACTACTACGATCCCACCAGCTTCGTGTACACGATCTCGTTCTCTGCCGACAAGTAATCGGCCAAAAACAGTCGCATTCGGAAAGGGCGAGTCTTCGGGCTCGCCCTTTCCTTCGTTCGGGTTCCGTTCGTTGTTTCGGTCCATAATGCGAGCTGATTAACACTTTTCCGAGTGTCTTCAGGGGGTTTGGCTTCGCAAGGGCTAGCAGCGCGGTTGGAGCCCGGATCCGCTTTGGCTGCTATAATGTCTCGGTTACGTTGCGAAAGGGGTCTTCGTGAAATATCCTCGTGTGTTCTGCGCTTTCTTCGCGGTTGCTGTGGCAGCCGTGTTCGCGTTCGTCTCTCCTTCCGAGGCTCTGGCAGAGACCTACGATATCTCCGATGCGGATGCGTCTGGCGGCTGTATTACGCTGAGAGAGGGGAACTCGACCTACAACGTAGCGAGCGATCTCCATTATCCCGTCAAGACCTATGGGGATAATATCGTTGTCAATTTCGACGGGCACAAGTTAGAGCTGCCCGCCGACAGCACGAGCGCCGCTATCGAAGATGTAAACACCACCTTTATTGGCACACCTACTTGCACCATCAATGACGCGGTCATCATCAACAACGGCAGCGGCGTAGGCATATACACCAATAAAAGCTATTTCACAGCCAATAATTGCTCGGTAACCACGCAGGACAACTACTGCATCAAAGTGACCACCAATCTGCTGGCCATCAATGGCGGCACTTACGAGCGCAAAGCCGGAACCGGAGCCTTGGCTTATGTTTGGACCAATGACCATTCTGGGCAGGATTGCGGCCTGTTGATCGGAAGCGGCTCTTTTACGGCGCCTGAAGGGTCGCCGATGGTCGAGCTTAATTACCAGAATTGCAATCCCTACGTTCGCATTACCGGCGGGTCGTTCAGCTATCCCGATGCGGCGAGGTTCCTGGAAGGCGGAGCCCTTCTTAAGGACGGCGATGGCCGTTGGACGGTGACCGACAACGATACCGCAAGTCAAAGCGCTTATTGCTATGTGCAACTTAATTATGAGCACTGCGGATATTATCCCAGCGGCAGGGTCTATTTCGGCGCAGGCGAACAGGAGGCTGCGGCCGCCAATGAGCTTGCGGATAAGTACGGCGCCAAGGTCACGGACGTCACCAGGAAGGTGACCTTCGATGCCGATGGCGGCTCGCCTGCGCCCACAGCCCAGGACGTTGCCCGCGGCAAGACCGCTACCGAGCCTGCAGTTCCCCATAAGGTGGGCTGCAAGTTCGCTCAATGGCTGAACAAGGCCACGAGCGCGGTATTTTCCTTCGATACGCCCATTACCGATAACGTCGAACTTGTTGCCAGTTATCAGCAGATGAACCCCTGCAGGATCACCTTCGACACGGGGGAGGGCAAATTCCCTTCGGGTCGGAGCTACGAAACCCAGGTTGCGTACGACTCCACTGCTTCTGGCTGCGAGCCCAGCGAAAAGCCTGAGCTCGCCGGCAAGCTGTTCGACTACTGGAGCGCCAACGGAACGGATCCCTATGACTTCGGTTCCGCTGTTACTTCCGACGTGACACTGAAGGCTGTTTGGAAGAATGCCGTTGCCGAATGCGACGGCGTGTACTACGGCTCCCTGTCCGATGCTTTCGATGCAGTGAAGGGCACAACCGGCAAGACGGTGAAGCTGCTCGGCAACGTTACGGAGTGCGCCAGCGTGAGCGGCGCCACGGACCTTACGCTAGATCTTGGCGGCTTCACGGTTACCGCGCCCGAACACCGAATCGCGCTCTCTGTCGGTAGCTGCAGCGGCCTTACGATAAAGAACGGGCGCGTCGAGGCTACCAAGGCCTCCGGTTTGTATATTGCCGGTAGCGATAACCTTGTGATGGACAATGTCTCTGTTGATGTGGTGGACGAAGACGAGACGGGCATCATGCTTGGCAAGTGCGACAATTTCAAGCTTGTCTCCATGAACGTCACCGTTTCAGGAGTCGATAGCGATGGCCTGTCGCTCTATCAGGCCTCGGGCACTGTGAGCGGTGGCAGCTTCGAAGGCACCAACGGTGCGCGCGGCATCCTTGTTGCCGGCGGCGACGTTACCATCAGCGGCGCAACCGTCACCGGCGAAAAGTACGCCAAGGAAGGCGCGCCTGCTCAGGCAATCAATTATCTTGGGACCAAGCTCACCATCGCCGACGGCACCTTCAACGACTGCCTTGCAGAGTTCGTTTTCCCGCCCGATGGCGATGACGACGATGATGAGGGCTATGGCGATGGCTACATGCCTGATTTCCCGCCTTCGACTATCTCGATTGAGGGCGGCTCTTTTGGCGCTCCCGACAACGCCGCCAGTGTGGTTTCGGGAAAGTGCCTGCTCAAGCGCGCGAATGGCAAGTATGAGGTTGTGAGCCAGGACGCAGCTCAGTCCGCTGCCCAGGCTTGGGTTGATCTTGCGGATGCCCGCGTGTGGTACGAAAGCGCTTCCGAGGCCGCAAGCTATGCCAAGCAGCGCTCGGCGTACGAGGGCTCCAGCCTTGCCGAGACGTACAACGTTGCCACCTTCGTTTCGCAGGACAGCACCGTGATGACCGGGTATGTGCGCAAGGGCGGCAGCCTTAACTTCCTGCCCGAAGGCGAACAGGTTTCCGGCTATACCTTTGATGGTTGGTACGTGGGCGAAAGCAAGAAGGACGCAAGCTTCGTGCCCGAAGGCGACGTGACGCTCACGGCCATGTGGGTGAAGCAGGGTGGCGAGGATCCGGTCGGCCCCACGCCTAACCCAGGGCCTGCCCCCAGCGATGACTCCGGGAGCAGCGAGCAGTCGGGCAGCCAGAAGGGCGATGCCATCCCCGCGACCGGCGATGATTCGTTCGCGTTCGGTGCTGTGCTCGCAGCTGGCGTTAGCTTCATCGTTGCAGGCGGTGCTCTTCGCCGCCGCAACTCGCAGTAAGGAGCCGCCATGCCGAAGTTGCTGCAGTCTTTGCCTGTTGGTTCCCTTACCCTGCGAAACCGCCTGGTTATGCCGCCTATGGCAACCGAGAAATCGGAAGGGGAGGGCTGGGTTAGCCAGGCGCTTCTGGACTACTACGACGAGAAGACCAAGGGCGGCTATTTCGGCCTGGTGGTAACCGAGCACAGCTACATCTGCGAAGAGGGAAAGGCCAGCGTGCACCAGGTCTCCTTCGCGCGCAACGAAGACGTTCCCGGCCTGGCGAAGCTTGCCAGGGTCATCCACTGCAACGGCTCGAAGGCGATAGCCCAGGTCAACCATGCAGGCGGCAAGGCCATCTGCGCCCTGAACGGCGCTGCCTTGGCGCCGGCTCCCTCGGCCATGGATTACGTCACCACGCGCGGTGAAGCGGTGCAAGCGCGCACTATGACCCAGGAAGAAGTCGACGAAGTCGTTTCCGCGTTCGCGGCTGCCGCCCGCCGCGCCCAGCAGGCCGGTTTCGACGGGGTGGAAATCCATTCCGCGCACGGCTACCTGCTGAACCAGTTCTACTCGCCGCTCACCAACCAGCGCACCGATCAGTACTCCGGCGCAACCATCGAAGGCCGCATGCGCCTGCATTGCCAGGTTATCGCCGCAGTTCGCGAAGCGGTGGGCGCCGATTTCCCCATCGCGGTGCGCTTGGGTGCCTGCGACTATCAGGAAGGCGGCTCCACCGTGGAAGACGCCGTTGCAGCGGCGGAGATCCTGGAAGCCGCCGGGGTAGACCTGTTGGACATCTCGGGTGGGCTGTGCGGGTACCGCGGTTCCGGCTCCAAGGAAGAGGGCTACTTTGGCGAGGAAGCGGCCGCAATCCGCAGTGCGGTAAGCATCCCCGTTATCGTGACGGGCGGCGTCCGCACGCCCGAAGGCGCTGAGCGC
>CAVHGQ010000042.1:7310-8561 GCA_963635335.1 Candidatus Melainabacteria bacterium
AAGTTTTTGCGGCTGAAACCTTCAACGCCTATACTTGTTTCGTTTATACGAAAGGCGCGCAACGGCGCGCTTTCAGGCAACGGAAGGAAGCACGATGCCCACTTACGCGGAAATGGGAAAAGAAGAGCTCACCACGCTCAAGACCGCACTGACCGAGGAATACGAGACGTTCAAGGCGCAGGGGCTTTCCCTGAACATGGCGCGCGGCAAGCCTGGCTCCGACCAGCTTGACCTCAGCATGCCCATGCTGGACATCCTGCCTTCCACCGACGATTGCAAGGCCGCTTCCGGCACCGACATCCGCAACTACGGCGTGGTCGACGGCCTGCCCGAGGCCAAAGAGCTGATGGCCTCCATGCTCGACGATTCCGCCGACAACACCATCGTGTTCGGCAACTCCAGCCTGAACATCATGTACGACACCGTTATGCGCTGCTGGGTGTTCGGCACCTTGGGTTCCACTCCTTGGAGCCAGTTGGAGAAGGTCAAGTTCGTGTGCCCCGTCCCCGGCTACGACCGCCACTTCGGCGTGACCGAGGCCTTCGGCATCGAGATGGTAACCGTCCCCATGACCGAAAATGGCCCCGACATGGATGCCGTTGAAGAGCTGGTGGCCAACGATTCCGCCTTCAAGGGCATCTGGTGCGTTCCCAAGTACTCCAACCCCGGTGGCGTTACCTATTCCGACGAGGTTGTGCGCCGCTTGGCTTCCATGAAGTGCGCCGCAGAAGACTTCCGCATCTTCTGGGACAACGCCTACACCGTGCATCATCTTTATGACGATGCGGCTCAGCAGGACCAGCTGCTCGACATCGCCGCTGCCTGCGTAGAGGCCGGCAACCCCAACCGCTACTTCAAGTTCGCCTCCACTTCCAAGGTAACCTTCCCCGGCGCCGGCGTTGCCGCTATGGCCGCCAGCCCCGAGAACGTTGCCGAGATCAAGAAGCGCATGGGCGTTCAGACCATCGGCCACGACAAGCTCAACCAGCTGCGCCATGTTCGCTTCCTGAAGGACGCCGACGGCATCGCAGCCCATATGGCCAAGCATGCCGCCATCATCCGTCCGAAGTTCGAGCTCGTGCTGAAGATGCTGGAAGAGGGCTTGGCTGAAACCGGCAGCTGCTCCTGGAGCAACCCGCGCGGCGGCTACTTCGTTTCCTTCAACGGCCCCGAGGGCACTGCGAAGCGCATCGTTTCCCTGGCGAAGGAGGCTGGCGTTACCATGACCGGCGCCGGCGCCACCTATCCCTA
>CAVHGQ010000042.1:9012-11060 GCA_963635335.1 Candidatus Melainabacteria bacterium
CTTTTTACGTGCTCGAATCATGCTTGTCGTATAATTCCGTCACTATCGCAAACTAAAGCAGCGACCGAGCGCGCGGCCCCATCGCCGCTTGCTCGATGCGCCCCCAAGCAGAAAGCGAATGGCATGGTATCTCACGATTTCTGGGTATTGCTCGCAATGCTCCTCTACTTCATCGTGGTCGTGGTCATCGGCTTCGTGTACGCGAAGAAATCGAACCAGTCCACCGAGAACTACTTCCTGGGCGGAAGGCGCTTGGGCCCCTGGCTCACAGCTCTTTCGGCGGAAGCCTCCGACATGTCGGGCTGGCTGCTCATGGGCTTGCCGGGCGTTGCCTACTTCACCGGCGCATCCGATGCCATGTGGACAGCCATCGGCCTGGCCATCGGCACGTACCTGAACTGGCTGTTCGTTTCCAAGCGCCTACGCAAGTACTCCGAGGTGGCCAACAACTCCATCACGCTGCCCGACTTCTTCTCGAACCGCTTCCACGACAAGAAGAACATCCTCATGACCATCTCGGCGCTGGTCATCCTGCTCTTCTTCTCTATTTATGTAGGAAGCTGTTTCGTTACGTGCGGCAAGCTGTTCGCCACGCTCTTCGGGCTCGATTACGCCACGATGATGATCCTGGGCGCCATGATCGTGTTCCTGTACACCTTCGTGGGCGGCTACCTTTCGGTGTGCACCACCGACCTTATCCAGGGCACCATCATGATCTGCGCCTTGGTGGTGGTGTTCTTCGGGTCCATCGCCAGCGCGGGCGGCATCGACAACACGGTGGCGTTCCTGCAGAGCATCCCCGGGTTCCTCTCGGGCACCGAAATCGCCACGCCAATCTTGGGCGACGATGGAAAGCAGCTGGTGGAAGCCGGCATGCCTCTCTTCGGCGAGGCAGGGCAGTACGGCGCCATCACCATCGTCTCCGGCTTGGCGTGGGGCTTGGGCTACTTCGGCATGCCGCAGGTGCTGGTGCGCTTCATGAGCGCGTCGCACTCCAGCGAGCTGCGCAAATCCCGCCGCATCGCCACGGTGTGGGTCGTGGTCTCGCTGTTCAGTGCCGTGTCCATCGGCCTTATCGGCCGCGCGGTCATTCCCACTGAATTCCTCACACAGGCCAGCGCCGAGAACATCTTCATCGTGCTGTCGAACATGATCCTGCCCTCGTTCATGTGCGGCCTGGTGGTTTCGGGCATCTTCGCCGCCTCCATGTCGTCTTCTTCCTCGTACCTGCTTATCTCGGGTTCCGCGGTGGCCGAGAACATCTACCGCGGGCTTATCAAGAAGGACGCCACCGACACGCAGGTCATGATCGTGGCGCGCCTTACCCTGGTGGCCGTGCTGCTGTTCGGCATCGTCATCGCGCTCGACGAGAACTCGTCCATCTTCCAGGTGGTGTCGTACGCCTGGGCAGGTTTCGGCGCCTCGTTCGGCCCGCTGATGATCATGAGCCTGTATTGGCGCCGCGCCAATTTCCAGGGCGCGCTGGCCGGCATGCTGGTGGGCGCTGCATCGGTGCTGGTATGGCACAGCCTCATAAAGCCCCTGGGCGGCATCTTCGGCGTCTACGAGCTTCTTCCCGCGTTCATCCTCAGCCTGCTGGCCATCGTGGTGGTGTCGCTCGCCACCAAAGAGCCCGGCACCGAAGTTGTGGAGGAATTCGACTCGTATATGGATTCGGAATGCTAGGGCGTGCATTTTAGGCAGGATCCAAGCCGAAATATTTTCTGAAAACTTTCGCGGAAGGGAGCCAGGGCGATATGCCCCAGCTCCCTTCCTGCATAGTGGGGGAGAATCAAAACGGGCACATGACCTGGTATTACCTTGCGCAAAGCGATGCGAGCCGCCAAGGGGAAGGTATGGATATGCCCGGGGGCGTGTAAAGGATTGACACGCCTTTCATCTTTGCGTATCATTCCCTTGCTCGCTTGAACGGGAACAACGTTCGAAGCGAACAGCAGCTTGAAAATTGCACATGATTCCAAGCGAATTCGGGAGTGTTCCAGAGCGGTCAAATGGGACGGACTGTAAATCCGTTGGCTACGCCTTCC
>CAVHGQ010000043.1:0-10994 GCA_963635335.1 Candidatus Melainabacteria bacterium
GTGTTGATAAGCACCACCAGGCAGAACATGTTGATGGCGAAGCCAGCCCAGGTAGCCCACTCGGCCTGCTTGCGCGTGCCCTGCGTAAGGCTGCCCTGGAAGATGAGGGCGCCCATCATGCCGAAGATGCCGCCGAACAGGCCAAGCGCGAACCAGCGAACCTTGCGGGCAAAGGGAAGGACTTCCTGTTCCTGCACGGCGGGCGGCATGGGAGCTGCCTTGACGTTGGCGTTTGCCTGAGCAGGGGCAGTAAGCTTGGTGTTGCCGTTCTGGCTGTGCTGGTTGTACGACATTGGCTTCCCCTCCAAGGCTGTTTCGCTAACGCGTTTCCCTCAATCAGGTTCGCCGCTTCGGGCTGAACGCGTTTTGAACATGTTTTAGAACGTGTTCTTATATTAACCAAGCAAGCGAGGAAATCTATACGCGCTCATAAAATCTATAAATTCCTGCACAACCTTCGGCTGGCGCCCCTCGTCGCGGCTGACCACATAGGTTTTGTGGAAGTCCACCGGGGCCTCGCGCACGGGAACGCACACCACGTCGTCGAACGCGTTGATCATCAGCGAGTAGCAGAACAGCGCCAGGCGCGTTTCGTCGGCGGCGACGAGCGAGGAAAGCGTGATCTCGTCGTCGTGGTCGAACTGCACCTCAAGGTCGTAGCCCTCGATAAGGTCGTGCACCTCGTGGTACACCGGGGAAGCGGGGTTGTACGAGAGCACCGAGCGGCCCTTCAGGTCGGACAGCGAAACTTCCTTCTTCTTCGCCAAGGGGTGCTTGCGGTTAACGCCCAGAACCAGCGGCTGGCTCCAGCACAGGTTGTAGCGCAGGTCGGAAGAATCGTCGATGCGGCTGGCGAAGGCAACATCGAGCTGGCCGGTGCGCAGGCGGCGCAGAAGCTCGCGCGAATAGGCCTGGGTAACGGTGATGTGCGGGTCGAACGAGCTGGACTTGCGGAACTCGATAAGCGCCTGCGACCAGAACTTGCCCTGCATGGCGTGGATGGTGCCCAGGTTGATAACGGCGTTTTCGGTGCCCAGCGACTCTTCCGCCAGGGTACGGGCGCGGTCCAGGCTGCGCAGGGCGCCGGTTACGCAATCGGAGATGTCGCGGCCGATTTCGGTGAGCTCTACCGAGGAACGGTTGCGGGAAAACAGCTGAACGCCCCATTCGTCTTCCAGGCGCTTGATGGCCAGCGAAAGCGTGGGCTGCGAGATATTAAGGTCTTTCGAAGCGCGCGTGTAGTTCAGCACTTCGGCAAGATGCTCGAAATAGCGTAGATCCTCTACTCTCATCTTTCCCCTCCTCAGACGAGACCCCGTTCAAGATCATAACCCAAAAGCCCACGTGAAACGGTTCGAACATGTTCATTTTTTTCGCGGGCACGACGCGCATCTATAACCCCTGTATATAGAAAGCCTCCCGCTCCCCTTCGCCGCCAGGCGCCCCGGCAGGCCACGCGCTGCAGGTTGCAGCCGGGCTTTGCGGGGCACGGTGGCGTTCGGCGCGGGGATGCGGGAGGCTTATGCGCTGATGGAAGCTGGTTTCAGCTTACAGGCCCTCTGCCTCGAAGCGGCGCAGCAGGGCTTCCTGATGGTTGGCGTAGCGCAGGGCGATCTCCTTCGAGATCTTGCCTTCCTTGCACACGGCGTACAGGCTCTGGTCCATGGTGAGCATGCCGCTCTTGCCGTTGGAAGCAATGACGGAATCGATCTGGTACGTCTTCTCTTCGCGGATGAGGTTGCGGATGGCGGTGTTCATGACCATGATCTCGAACACGGGCACGGTTTTGCCATCGACCGTGGGAACCAGCTGCTGGCACACAACCGCCTGCAGCACCATGGAAAGCTGGATGCGGATCTGGCGCTGCTGGTTTGCGGGGAACGCATCCACGATGCGCTCTACGGTGTCGGCGGCGCTGGTGGTGTGCAGGGTAGAAAGCACCAGCTGGGCCATCTCGGCGGCGTTCATGGCCGTGCCGATGGTGTCGGCGTCGCGCATTTCGCCCAGCAGGATAACGTCGGGGCTCTCACGCATGGCGGAGCGCAGCGCCTCGGAGTAGGTGGCGATGTCGGTGGGAACCTCGCGCTGGGTGATGATGCACTTGTTGTGCTTGTGCACGTACTCGATGGGGTCTTCCATGGTGATGATGTGCCCCGTGCGCTGGCTGTTCATGCGGTCCAGCAGGCAGGCCAGCGTGGTGCTCTTGCCGCTGCCGGCAGGGCCTGCCACCAGCACCAGGCCCTTGCTGGTGTTGGCAAGGTCCATAACGGTGTCGGGGATGTTCATTTCCACGGGGTTGGGCAGGCCGAACGGGATAACGCGGATAACGGCGCCGTAGCTGCCGCGCTGGCGGAAGATGTTGGCGCGGAAGCGGCCGATGCCGGGCAGCGCGAAGCTGAAGTCGTCGTCGTGGTTGATGTTGCCCTCGAAGATGGCGATGTCACGGCCGGCCAGCTGGTAGATGTTGCGGATGTACTCCTTGGCATCTGCCGGGGTAAGCGGCTCGGTTTCGGTGCGCATGTGCACGCCGCGCGCCTGGTAGGCCAGCGGCAAGCCGGCGTTGATGAAGACGTCGGAGGCCTTTTCCTTGATCATCTGTTCCAAAAGCTTTTCAAGCTGCATGTTCTATGCTCCTTGCTCTACTGGTTCTGGGAAGAACCCGACCATAGGGTCTGTTCGCTTACCTGCTGGGTTGTTGAAAGCTTCCATTCGGAAATGGAGGCCGTGCCGTTGTCGTTCAGGGCGATTTCGCCGTTGAGCGCCTTGCCGCTGGGTAGCACCACGGTGAAATCGACGTTCGTGCCGTTCACCTGGGCTTCCAGCGTTGCATCACCGTTGCTTGCTTGCTGAAGAGCCTGCTGCTGCAGTTCGCCGAGCTGGCCGGATACCGCTGTGGCGGCATCGGCGGCAGAAGCGCTGCCGGCGGCTTTCTCGTTTACGCCCGCGAGCAGCGCCTGGCCGCACGCGTCGAGCTGGTAGGTTTCCGAAACGCTTGCCGCCTGGCGTTCCGCCATGGTGCGCGTGGCGTTGGCCGTGGTAACGCAGAGCATGGCAAGCACTGCCAGAAGCAGCACCGATATAAGCGTTACCAAGCTGATGGGGCCGATGCGCACGCCTTCGTTCTGCTTCGCCATGCTACATCGCCCCTTCCACGTAGCGGGCAACATCCAACGCGTACGCCTCGCCCTCGCTGTCGGAAACAGTGATGTGCGCGGAATACAGCGTGCCCGTTGCCTGCGCGTCCTTGGAAACGTCGCACGAAACGTCGAACTCACCGGAAACGCGATAGGCGTTCGAGCCCACGTTATTGCCGGCCTCGACGGCGGCGGGGTTGGCGCTGAATTCCTCGGCGGCGTTCTGGGCTACCGCGGTTGCATCGGAGATGCGCTGCGCCTGCTTGGCGCTGTTGGCGGAAGAGGCGAACAGCGCGGTGAACACCGCCAGCGATGCCACCAGCACGAACAGCAGCACCAGCGCCTCTATCATGAAGGCGGTGCTGGTCCAGGGCTTCTTGCCCTGCCTTGTTGCGGCCATGCTATTCGCCCCCTTGCAAAGATCGAAGGGCAACTTCGGCGGTGCCCTGGTCGGTGGTTACGGAAAGCAGGCCGTGGCTGTAGGCGAAGTCGAACGTGTTGGACTTCGTTACCATGCTGGCCTTTTCGGGGGTGTACAGGCTGCCGGCAAGGCTGTATTCCTGCAGTACTTCGCCCTGGTACAGGTAGAAGCGCGTTTCATAGGTACCCGATGCCAGCTTTTCGACTATGACCAGGCTGCGGCCTTCCGGGCCCTGCCCAACCGCGATGGCGCCCGAGCCGTCGTTGGCGCGCACGGCGTTGGAGACCAGCCCGATGCCCTCGCGCTCGGTGTTGGCCTGGGTTTGCACGTCGGTGATGTACTTGTACACCAGCACGCCGGCGATAAGCGCCAGCAGCAGCGCCGCGAAGAACACGCCCATCACGATGGCCGAGAACACGTGCTTCGAAGAAGACGAGCCCACCTGCCCCGCGTTCACGCGCGCCAGCGACGAGAGCGCGTCGATGCGGCTGGTGTTGCTCTTGCCAGACTGGTTGCTCATCGTGGCGTCACCACCACGGTGGGCATGATGTTGTCGGCGAACGCCTCGTAGGAAACCAGGTAGTCGTCGTGGTTGATGGAAATGCCATAGTACTGTTCCAGGTGCTCAAGCGAGCTGGGGTACGAGCCCTCGATGGCGCAGCACTGCTTGGCCGCGTCCACGATGGAGTCGTGCAGCGCCAGGGCGCCCTGTTCGCGCGCGTTGGCCTGCACGGCGCCGAACACCAGGCAGGCGGCAACCGCGATAACCACGATTGCGCACACCAGCGCAACAAGGCGCGTGCGGCGGCGCTTCAGGTCGGTATCTGTTATCTCGTGAAACATAGCGCTCTGCTGCCCTTACGCGATGGATCCCATGATGCCGATAAGCGGGAGCATTACCGCAACGAGCGTGGCGCCCACCGCAACGGTAAGGAACGCGGCAAGCGTGGGCTCCACCGAATCGACCGCGGCGTCGATCTGGTCGTTGGCGTCTTCGAAGAAGATGTCGGAAAGGTGGCCCAGCACCTCGTCGGCGGAACCGGAGCGCGTGCCCATGAGCAGCATGCGGCCGTACACGGGCTCGAACACCTCGTTTTCCACGATGGCCTGGCCAAGGCTGCGCGGGTTGTCCAGGTCGATCATGCTCTGCAGCGCGGCTTCCAGCTTGGGCTTCAGCACCGGGTGGTCCACCGTGGCCATGGCCTTGCGCATAGCCTCTTCTTCCTGCACGCCGGATGCGACGAAGGAAGAGAGCGCGTTGGTGAAGCGCGAGAGAGCCATCTGGTACATGGCCTGCTTGGTAAGGGGAAGCTTCTGCATCATGGCGGCGACGCGGGTGCGGCCGCTTTGGCTGCGCGCCATGCCCGAGATGATGAGCGCCAGCACCGTGGCGATGAGCACCACCACCAGGGCAACCCAGCCGATGACAACCGAAACGCTTACCATGCTGAACGAGCCGGCGGTAAGCGAGCCGGACATGTTCTCGTACGTGCTGGTGAAGATGGGCAGGATGAAGGCCACCGTGAACGCCAGGATGACGCTCATGATGCACAGGAGCGCGGCCGGGTAGCCAACGGCGCTGCGCAGCTTGGCGAAGCTGCGGCGCTCGCTTTCGTAGTAGCGGCCCAGGCTGCGCAGAACGCGCTCGGTGCGGCCGGCCGATTCGCCCACGCGCACCATTTCCACTGCGTAGGGCGGGAAGGCGCCGCTGGCTGCCATGGAATCGGCCAGGTCGTCGCCTTCGACGAGCTTGCCGTACACGGCATCGCATACGCGCTTGAAATGGGACTGCGCACGGTTTTCCGAGAGCATGTGCACCGCTTCGTCGGTCTGTACGCCGGCGGCCAGCATCGTTGCGATGCTGCTGCAGAAGGCGCTGACGGCGCTGCTCTCCAATTTCTTTTCGGACATGGTGTCTCCTGTTGGTATGGTCTGGCTCCCATTATCGCATGCCACGTGGGCATTCACGCTGGGAATCCGCGCTGCCTCAAACGGGCGTTAACGCTACTGCAGGGCGGCCTTCAGGGCTTCGATGGTCTTGCCGTACTCCGCTTCCACTTGCGCGAACAGCGGCTCGGAGCCTTCCAGGGAACCGCCGCGCAGAGCCTCGGTGATCTCGTTCACGGGAGCGAACAGGTTAGAAAGCCCCAGGTTCTGGCACACGCCCTTCAGCGTGTGGGCGGCCATGAAGGCGGCCTGGGCGTCGCCTGCGGCCAAGGCCTGCTTCAGGTTGGCGAAGCTGGCATCGTCCAGGAACTTGCCCAGGAAGCGGGCCACCAGCTGCTCGTTCATCAGGCGCTTCAGCACGTCGTTGTAGTCGGCGCCCAGCTGTTCGTATGCATCTTGAATTGCGCTCATGGCTCAATTCCTCCTTATTCTTTCCTATCTACATTGAAGGGGGGGGGTAAGCATCGGATCCTCGATTTCGACCCTGATGCGCTCTTGAACATCTATTAGGCATTCGAGCAGCAGCGGGTTGAACACGCCGCACTCGCCTTCCTGGATCATGCGCATGGCCTCCTCGTGGCCCACAGCGTGCTTGTACACGCGCTCACTGGTGAGGGCGTCGTACACGTCGGCCATGGAAACCACCTGAGCCGAAATGGGGATCTGGTCGCCCTTCAGCCCGTCGGGGTAGCCGCTGCCGTCCCAGCGCTCGTGATGCCAGCGGCAGATGTCGTGCGCGGCCTTCAGCAGAACCGGGCTGTCGGAGTACATGTTCAGCTTTTCCAGCATCTCGGCGCCCAGGGTGGTGTGCGTCTTCATGATCTCGAACTCTTCGGGCGTCAGGCGGCCGGGCTTGTTCAAGATGCCGTCGGCGATGGCCAGCTTGCCGATGTCGTGCAGGGTGCTGGCCATGGCGATGATGTTGCGCTCGGCGCTGGAAAGCGGGTACCGGTCCGACTTCTGCACCAGGCGCTCCAGCAGGATGTCGGTGAGGTTGCGCACATGCAGGACGTGCGGGCCGCTTTCGCCGTTTCGCAGCTCCATAGCGCCGCCCATGATGTTAACCAGCATGTTGCTGTCTTTTTCGCGCTCGTAGTACTGCTGGGCAAGCAGGTTGCTCAAGCGGCGCTGGCGGGCGTACAGGCGCATGATGTTGCTTACGCGCTGGCGCACCACGCGCATGTCGAACGGGCGGCCGATGTAGTCGGAAGCGCCCAGCTCATAGGCGCGAAGCACCGCTTCGTCGGATTCCTCGCTGGAGATCATGATGACGGGGATGTCCTCGATCCAGCCGCTGCGCACCATACGCGAGAGCACCTCGAAGCCGTTCACCACCGGCATGATGATGTCCAGCAGCACCAGCGATATCTCGGCGCCGTACTGCTCCAGGTAGGAAATGCCCTGCTTGCCGTTTTCGGCTTCGATGATCTCGTACTCGTCGTGCAGCATTTCCTTCAGGATCTCGCGATTCATCTCCGAATCGTCCACGATAAGAAGGAGCGGCTTGTGGAACTCGGGCGCATCCACCACGTCGGCCTCGGTGATAACGCAGTTGCGGCGCTGCTTGGCGCGGTACATCAGCCGGTCGGCGCGCTTGACGGCGTCTTCCACCGAAGAGCCGTTGGAAAGCACGCCGCCGATGCTGACGGAAAGCGACATCTGGTCGTAGCCGGGCACCGTGGTCTTGGCAACCTGCTTCGATATGGATTCCAGCTTGCGGGCGAAGTCGTCTTCCGAGATGTTGGGCAGCACCAGCACGAACTCGTCGCCGCCGTAGCGCAGCAGGATGTCGGATTCGCGCACGCGGCTCTTCATGGCGCGCGCAACGGCGCTGATGGCCAGGTCGCCCGCGTGGTGGCCCAGCGTGTCGTTCACCAACTTGAAGTCGTCCAAGTCGATAACGGCAACGCCTGCGAACATGCGCTGGCGGCGCACCTTGTCCTCATAGAAGCGGCGGTTGTACACGCCGGTAAGCGCATCGACGTACAGCAGGGTCGGGTCGACGGGCTGTTCTTCATGGGGTTCCACGGGCAGGGCGTACAGCAGCACGTGCGGCTTGCCGTCCACCTCCAGGTAGCGCACGGTGGCGCGGTGCTCGTTGTCGCCCATGCGCAGCGTGCGCGTTTCCTCGCCGCCGCCGTGTTCCAGCACCTCGGCGGCAACCTTGCGCATGCAGGGGCAGCCCTCGCCGGAAAGCAGGCAGCTGTCCTCGCCTTCCACGCTCTGCTCGTCAAGCAGGCGCACCACCGGGAACACGTTGCTGAGGTGGCTCATCTCGTCTTCGGCTTGCGCGCGGGTTACCTGCACGTTCTTGTTGTTGCTCATCGGATCACTTCCCCCAGCAGCATACCCTACGCCTCTTTCGAAGCGCGATGCTGAAGAACGCACTCGGACAGCGTATTGATCACAAGCGATACCTCGATGGGCTTCGCGATATGGGCGTCCATGCCCGCCTCGCGCGCCTTCAGCTTGTCCTCGGTGAAGGCGTTCGCCGTCATGGCGATGATGGGCACATCGGAATCGGGGCGGTTCGTGGCGCGCAGCGCCTGGGCGGCCTCGTAGCCGTTCATTTCCGGCATCAGCACGTCCATCAGCACGGCGTCGAACGAGCCGGGCTCGGATGCCGTGAAGGCATCCACCGCTTCGCGCCCGTTGTTCGCCAAGGTCACCTTCACGCCGGCGTCTTCCAGCAGGAACTGGGCGATCTCGCGGTTCAGGTCGTTGTCTTCCACCAGCAGCACCTTCAAGCCCTCGATGTTGGGAAGCTCGTCGGATTCCGCCGCGTGCGCAACATCGCCGGCGTCGCACACCGGCAGGGTGAACTGGATATGGTAGGTGGTGCCCACCCCTTCTTCGCTTTCGAAGGTGATGTCGCCGTCCATGAGGTTGGCCAGGCGCTGGGCGATGGGCATGCCCAAACCGGTGCCGTTCACGTCGGCGGCAGCGCTGGCCTGCTCGCGAGCGAACGGCTCGAACAGGTGCTTCTGGAATGCAGCGCTCATACCTATGCCGGTATCAGCGCAGGTGAAGCAGTAGGTTGCCTTTTCCCCGTCGAACGCGATTTCCTTGCAGCTGGTGGTTACCGTGCCGCCTTGCTTGTTGTACTTCACCGCGTTGGAGAGGATGTTCATCACCAGGCGCTTGATGTGCGTCTGGCTGCCCACCACGTAGCAGTGCTCTATCTGGTAGGGGTTGCGGATGAAGGTGACGCCGCGCTGCGCAGCCTGCTGTTCCAGCACGGGGAACATCGCGTCGATGGTGGCGCACAGGCTCAGGGGCTGGTTGTCCAGCACGATCTCGCCGCTTTCCAGCTTGCTCATGTCCAGGATCTCGTTCACCAGGCCAAGCAGAAGCGAAGAGGCGTCGCGGATCTTGTCGCGGCACTCGATCTGCATCTGCAGGTCGTTCGGGCGATGCTCAGCCACTTCCACCATGCCGATGATGCCGTTGATGGGCGTGCGGATGTCGTGGCTCATCCTTTGCAGGAACGTGGTTTTCGCCTCGTTGGCTTCCTTGGCCTGCTTGGCCGATTCGGCGAGCTGCTCGGCGTAGCTCTTCTCCATTTCCATGCGCTCGCTGAGGTACTTGCGCTGCGAGCGGTTGCGGAAGCCGATGATAAGGACCACTGCCACGGCGTACAGGGCCACGAACACCACGGCGTAAATCGCCATGCCGGATATCATGAGCGTTGCCGGAACATATTCGTAGAGGTAGTTGTCGCGCGCCTTGCCGATGGTGCCGAAGTACAGCCCCGAATCGCAGCTGACCAGCGTGAGCTCGCCTTGCGAGCCCTGGGCCTTCAGCGCTTCCACCACCTCGTCATCTTCCACCGTGCCGCTGCCGATGGTGTGCCCGATAACCTCGTGCTTGTTCGACGCGATCATCTTGCCCTCCGATTCCACCACGATGGTGCCGTCGTCGGAAAGGTCGTAGCCGTCGAGCAGGGTTTGGATGGAGAGCACGTACTTGTCAACGTACTCGGCGGAGGTGCGGTACAGGGAAACCACCACGCCGGGGGAATCCAGACGGTACGCAGCGGTAAGGTCGACCACCGAGCCGTCGGAAAGGTCGATGCGCGCAAAGTACTCCTTGGTGGGGTACGAGGCAACGGCGAGCACGGCCTCGCCCTCGATGCGCTCGGCGACCTCTTCGGGAAGGGCGCCGTCGGCGTAGTACGACGCGTCGACGTGGCCTTCGGCATTGAGCACCACCGCGCCGGTCAGGTGCAATTCGCTCACGGTTTCGGAAAGCTTGCCCTCGGCCAAGGTGCCGGCGTCTGACTGGATGTCGCGCGCCAAAGAGGCAGCCGACTCAAAGCCCCTGATGGAACTTTTGCCGGTGGAAGCGTAGTTGTACAGGTCGTATATGGCGCTCTGGCGGCCAACGTAGGAAATGGTGCTCGACGCACGCTGCTCGAATTCGAGGTACGAGCGCTGGAACACGAACAGCAGCGAGACTACGACGCACAGCAAGCCGATGACGATGACGACAGCGGTGAACAGCCGGCCTTTGCCCTCGTGCTGGGGCTGGTATCCTTCGGTGGGCTCACTCATCGGAAGCATCCACCACCAGGTACTTTTCGGGGTTGTCCAGGTACTTGCCCACGATTTCGGCCAAGGTGCCGTCTTCGTGCATCTGGCTTAAGGTGGCATCAAGCTGCTGGGCGATGCCGCGCGTGTCGTTCTTGTCGAACGCGTAGCCGAGCCCCACATCCTTCAGGCTCTCATCCAAGATACGGTAGCTTACGGAATAGTCCTTCTCGTACTGCAGGATGGAAGCCTCGTGGGCGGCCAGGGCATCCACGTAGCCCTTCGACACCAGCGGGTACATGAGCATGCGGTCGCCCATGCTGTAGAGCTTGCCGATTTCAGGGACGTTCGGATTGGTGTTGTTCAGGAATATCTTCTCGGGCTGCGTGGTGGTTTGCACGGCAACGGTCTTGCCGGCCAGGTCGGCCAGGCTGTGGATGGAGCTTTCGGGGTTCACCGCAACCACTTCGCGGCTGGTCATGTACGGGCCGGCCCACAGGTAGTCGGCCTCGCGCCCGTCCATGCTGAAGCTGCCGCACACCACGTCGATGTCGCCGCTGGCAAGCAGGTCCTTCTTGTCTTCCCAGTTGATGTACGAGATCTCAACCTGGTAGCCAAGGCGGCTGAACGCTTCGGTGAGGATATCGACGTCGATGCCCGTGGGCGTGCCGTTCACGTCGAGGTAGTTGTACGGAGGGTAGTTGTCCGAGCCAACGTGGATTACCGGGCGGTCGTCGCTGGAAGAGGCGGAAGATGCACCCTGCGACGACTGGCAGGCGGTAAGGGAAAAGCAGCAGGCAATGGCAAGAAGAAGCGCAAGCAGCGCAACCGGCAGAGCAGCTATCTTCGCCTGGGTTTTTGCCATCCCTCTCCTTCCGTGGCATAACCTGTTGATTTTACCGCGTTAACCACGAAATAGCACTTCAAATAATGCTTGAATGAACGGGTTCACATTCTCCTCAT